>CAIRFY010000564.1 GCA_903877945.1 uncultured Oscillochloris sp.
CCTCTCCCTGAACGGGAGAGGGGGAGCCGAGCGCATCCTGATGAAGAAACTCCCCTCTCCCTCACGGGGAGAGGGGCAGGGGGTGAGGGGGCCGGAGCTGACTTTGCTCATGCCCTGGCGAAGGCGGCGAGGATTTCGCAGAGGAGTTGGGCGTGGCGGGAGAGGTCGTCGATGAGGATGCGCTCATCAGGGCCGTGGATGGCGCTATCGGGTCGGGCCAACCCGACTGTGGCGGCACTGAGGCCAAGGCGCTCGATAAACATCTGAAGGGGCAGGGCGAGGGGGCCAGCGGGCACCATACTCAGGGGAACACCGTAGACAGCCTCGCCCGCTGCGGCAACCAAGCCGATAAAGGGTGCATCGTGGGCCGTAGCGGCGGGCGGGTAGCCGCCGGGCATACGCTCAACCGCGATGTCGGCGAAGCCGCGCTCGGCGAGGTGAGCCTGGAGCTGAGCAAGAGTCGCATCGGGCTGCTGATTCGGCACCAACTGAAAGTCGAGGGTGGCCTCTGCCGAGGCCGGGATGCGTGCAGCATCGCCGGCCGGGTCGCAGGTGATCGCGCTCAAATTGCAGGTGGGGAGCGTGGCCTCGGCGCGCACCAGGGCGTGGCCGCTCATGCCGAAGAGAAAATCCTTGCGCTGCCAGGCCCGCAGGCGGGCAGCCTCATCGATCTCAATCTGGCGCAGCAGGTCGTTCTCAGCGCGGGTCGGCCCCTCCACACTATCGTAAAAGCCCTCGATCTTAATGTCCTCATCGTCGCCCTTGATGCAGGTCAGCGCCCAACTAAGCCTCCAGAGCGGGTTACGCAGGCTCGGGGCCAGACTGGCGGGCAGAGGATAGGTGCCGTTGCGGGCGTGCAACCGCACCTGGAGGTGGCCCTTCGTACCGCTGTAGCAGAGCGGTCTGCCGTGAATATCACGCTCACCCTGGCTGGCCAGACAGGCATCTGCACGAACAGTATCAGTGTGAGCGGCCAAAACCCCGGCCAGGTGCGGGCTTCCGCTCATGCCATGCCCTTCGGCGACGATGGTCACGCCGCAGGGGAGCCCGCCATCTGTCTGGAGGATGTTATGGATCGCCTGGATGTGCGCAGCCAGCGGGCCTTTGCCAGCCACAACACCACGGGCATAGAAGGTACCCGAGCGCTCGGCAAGCTGGAGCGGCTCGTGGGACCACTCGCGCCAGGGGCCGGGCGACGCGGTATCGTAATGATGGTAGAGCAGCAGCGTGCGATTTGCTCGTCCGGCAATATGACCCAGCACCACAGGTGCCCCAGCAGTTGGTATGACCCGCACGTGCATCCCGATGCTGCGCAGTTGTGCCGCGACCGCCTCTGCGCCCGACCGGAGGTCGGCAAGGTGGCCGGTTCCGGTAGGCTGGGCGCAGAGGGCACTGAGACACAGATGGAGCTTCTCGGTCAGGGCCAGTGATGGAGCAGACACGACAGCGCTCCTAACAACATAGGGAAGTCAACCGGCTCGCGTGCGGCATGGAACGACTGTTATGGTGGTGCCCAGCGACACAACTATTATAGCATCTCTCGGTTTTTTCCTTCGACGAGGTTTCAGAATCGACAATGTTACTTTACCAGTTCGCAATGGCCCTCACCCCCCAGCC
>CAIRFY010000565.1 GCA_903877945.1 uncultured Oscillochloris sp.
AACATCCAACAAAAAAATAACGTGGGGGCGGCGAAGCCGCCCCCGCACCCCCACCGGGAGGGCTACTCCGGGTGCGTAACCAGCTCGGTGCCAGCGACCCAGCCCTCGCGGCCGTCGGCGGTGCGGATACGCCACCAGGGGTAGCCGTCCCGCTGAACCGGGCCGATCAGCAGAGTCAGTTGGGTGCCGGGGTGCAGGCTGTCGGAGACGTGCGACTCCAGACCGGCGAGGTCGTGCAGGCGCAGGTTTTGGCCACCGGCCTTCTGCACGTAGGCAGTGGCACCGAGGGTGAGTCCCCCGGTGGCAGCGGGCGCGGCCTCGCCGTGGGTGATGGCGGGCGTGTCGGTGTAGGCGGGCGTGTCGGCCTTGGCCCCGCCGATGGCACCGATAGCGCCTGTTCCACCAGCGGGAGCAGCGCTGCTCTTGCCATTCTCTTCCTGCGCGTCGGCACCAGACTTGGGCATGATGATCTCCTTATGTGGCTGTCACCGTATCACCAACGTACGGACGGTCGTGATGGGAGGGAGCAGGTAGTGAAGGGGGGTATATCTAGGAATGGTACCACACAGGGCATGGGCAGATCAACCTCCGGCCCTCACCCCCTGCCCCTCTCCCTCACGGGGAGAGGGGAGATTCCGCAGCAGGATGCCTCCGACTCCCCCTCTCCCGTTTAGGGAGAGGGGGCTGGGGGGTGAGGGCTGCCCTGCGTTCAGGCAATCATCTTACAGAGAATCCTGTCAAGCTCAGCGCAGTGGCGCTGCCAGGAATAGCCGACCACCACGCGCTCGCGGGCGCGGGAACCCATAGCACGGGCGCTGGCAGGATCCTGTAGCACGCGGGCGAGGGCAGCGGCGAGGGCCAGGACATCGCCCTCGGGGTAGAGCGCGCCCTCCTGTCCATCGCGGATCACCGTGTTGAGAGGTGGAATGTCGGCGGTGACAACGGGCAGTCCGGCCGCCATGTACTCGTAGATCTTCAGCGGCGACCAGAAGAAACCGGCGGCGCGCAGGGCCGGGTGCGGCGCGGTGGTAAACGGGGCCACCCCGAGATCGGCTTTAGCCAGTTCGGCGGGCACCTGGGCGTAGGGGATGGCCCCCAGGAAGCGGAAGCGCCCTGGTCGGCGGGCGGCGAGCGCCTCAGCGGCAGCGCGCTCCGGCCCGTCGCCAATCAGGGTCATCTGTAAGTTGTGACCGGCGTCCATCAGGTGCAGCGCGGCGCGCACGCCATCCGTAACGCCGTGCCATGCCCGAAACGACCCCATAAAGACCACGTGCGGTGGCCGTAGGCCACGTTCCAGATCGACGTGATCCGTCGGGCTAAAGCGGTCTACATCAGCGCCCCAGGGCAACTCAATAATCTTGGTGCGAGGGATACTGGCGGGCACGGTGGTATGCAGCGGGGTGACAATGTGCGCGGCCCAGCGGCACTGGATCTCGGCGTAGCGGCGCATTGGGCCACCGAGAGCATCGTCGATCCGACGCTTGCGCACCTCTGGAGGATCGATCATCAGGGCGTTGACTTCGAGCAAACTGGGCAGACCGAGGCGGCGGGCGGCAACCATCCCTGCGCCAGCGAAGTTATAGTAACGCTCAATGATCGCATCGGGGCGGATGGATCGCGCCAAGCGCAGCACCGGCCATACGTCAAAGATACTCAGAGCCTTGGGGGTACGCCGCTGGTGGAGCATAAACCCGTCGTACAGGCGGGGCACCGGGTCGTCACCGGCAGCCACCAGATGCACCTCGTGGCCGAGGCGGGCCAGGCCACGGGCAACCTCATACGCATGGGTGCTACCGCCGAGTACACCAGGGACGGGGATGCCTGCGGCGACGTAGAGGATTTTCATAATGCACAATGCACAATGCACAATGCACAATGGCTTTTGCATTGTGCATTGTGCATTGTGCATTGATCACAGTCGCTCGTAGCGCTCAAGATCCATCGTGAGGGCCAGAGCGCCGGGGGCGGATTTTTTGACAATACCGATAGTACGCTCAACCTGATTATCCTCGACGCCAACGAGCAATGTTGTATTGCCACGGCGGAGGAACCCACCAGTAGTAGCCAGTCGCGTGACCCGTAGACCCTGTTCGACGAGGGCATCGACCGTACTGTCGGCTTGAGCGTCCTCTGTTACAAAGATTAACAGCTTCATCAGGCAAAGCCTCCACAAAGAGATCCGCTCTCCTCGCCGCATTATACGTTCGGCAAGCGCGTGCGTCAATGCAAGGGTTGTTGGCATCAGGGCATGAGCAAAGTCAGATCCGGCCCCCTCACCCCCTGCCCCTCTCCCTCACGGGGAGAGGGGAGTTTCTTCATCAGGATGCGCTCGGCTCCCCCTCTCCCGTTCAGGGAGAGG
>CAIRFY010000566.1 GCA_903877945.1 uncultured Oscillochloris sp.
ACAAGGTTTCAGGTGCCAGGTTTCAGCGTGGCAGTTCGTAGTGGCGGCTTCAGCCGCGTGGCGCTGAAGCGCCTACTACGAACGGCGCACACGGTAGATCTATTCTGAATCTTGTGGTGGGGGCCATTGGCCCTCACCCTTGTCCCTCTGGGAGAGGGGCAGGGGGTGAGGGCCGTCCGTCCTACTTCACGAACAAGTTGAAGTCGATATGCTCCCAGGTCGAGCTGGCGATGGGGAATGCCTGGATGGTACCCTTCTTGGCGGCGTCCAACACCGTCTGGAGCGCATCACCGGCACCCAGGGTGGAGCTGTCCAGGGCATCAACATCGCCGGTGAGCAACTGGGCTACGGCCTGGTTGGCGTCGGCGATGAACTTGATGATGATCTTCTTGACCTTGGGCTCGCCCTTGTAGTAGTTCGGGTTGGCCGTGAAGGTCATGCTCTGGCCCTTCTCCCACTTCTCCAGGATGTAGGGGCCGCTGCTCAGCGGGGTCTCGGCGATCTCAGGCAGCGTACTCCAGTCCTTCGCCGGTACTTCGGCCAGGGTCTTGCCTTTGTACGTGCCCTCGCTGGTGATTACCTGATGCGCTGGGTACGAGCCAATCGGCGCGAGGTAGTAGGTAGACCACTGCACGCCGGGTACGTAGGTGACGGTGTACGAGGTGTCGCTGGTGAAGTCCACCTTGGAGATCGACTTGCAGCCGGTCAGGCTGACCGCACCCGAGGCGGGGTCGCAGTCAATCTTGTAGGCCAGGGCGAAATCGTCCTTGGTGAACGGCTTGCCGTCAGCCCACTTCAGGCCATCAATGAAGGTGTAGGTGACGGTCAGTTGCTTCAGTTTGAGCGTGCCGCTGCTAAACTTGGTCGTCGTGCCATCAGCGGTGGTCACCTCAACATCCTTGGCCAGCTTAGCCGGTTCGCCAGCGGTCGTCCAAACCGTGTCGCCCTCTTTGACATCGACTTCCACGTTCTTCGCGGCACCGCTCTCGATGGTGGCGAGCGTCTTCTGGGCCACCGGCTGGTAATCGTAGCCGTACTGCGTGGCGTACTGGGAGCTGATCAGCCTGATAGCAGTAGCAGTCGAAGCTGCCTGCTCAACGGTCGTCCACAGGCTGGCTGGCTCCTGGCTAAAGCCAAGCACTAGGGTGTCGCCGTCCTTGACCGTCCACTCATCGGCGTTGGCCGTGTAATACTCGGTCGGGTCAGACTTAAAGCCCTGGAAGCGGTTGCTCGCGGCGGCGGCCTCGAAGCGGTTAAAGAGGGGCAGGCTCACCATATCCTTGCTGAACTCGACCTGAGTGATACCGTACTGCTTGATTCGCTCATTGCGATCCAGAGTGTTGTTAGCGGCGTTGACCGCCTTGCTGGCGGTCTGGTTACACCAACCCATCGAGTTCTGGCCCTGCCAGTTGTTCGACGGCAGGGGGATCTGGTTGCATGCGTAGAGCGTAATGCCGCCGGGGTCAGTCTGACCCACCCAGGCATAGCCACCTAGCTCGTAGTCGCGGCGGGCCAGGCCGGTGGTAGCACCGAACCACCAGGAAGCGGGAGCGTAGGTCGGGATAATCTGAATGCCGCAGGCGGCCATCTGCTGGATGAAAATAGCCGACCATGTCTGGCGGAACTGGACATTGGTCGTCGTGAAACTCAGCGAGAGCGGTTCGTTCTTGGCGTTGGCCCGCACCGTATCGTCCTTGGGCAGCTTCCAGCCGGCCTCTTCCAGCAGGGCAGCACCCTTCTTGGCGTCGAAGGGGTAGGTAGTGATGCCATCCTTCGCCAGCGCCCAGTGGCCCTGGGGCAGGAACGTATCCATCAGCAGACCCTTCTGCTCGTCGGCGCTAAGGAAGGGGTAGACCGAGGAGATCAGCTCGGGGCGGTTGGTGCAGTAGGCGATGGCCTGGCGCACCTTCAGGTCGCTCAAGATGGGGTGCGGCGTGGTGAACTCGCCTTGTGCCGCCGGAACTGTCGGAGCCGCCGAAGCCGCCGGGGTGACGGTCTCTTTGATCGGGACGGCGGCGGGGGCACCGCCACAGGCGGCTAGGACGGGGACGAGCATGCCCAACAGCATGAACCCAGCGACGGAACGCATGGAGAAAGTACGCATCGTTGTTCAGTCCTCCTTAGACAAGATTGCAGATTGCAGATTTACCGCAACAGGACGCGCCGCATGTGCCCAAACTGTCACGTACCTGCGAGCCTTGTTTTAGATGACAAGGTTTCAGGTGCCAGGTTTCAGCGTGACAATTCGTAGTGGGCGCTTCAGCGCCTGTGCGGCTGAAGCCGCTACTACGAACATCGCCAACTCTAAAGTATCCGCGAACCTTGTCTTAGGCATGTTTCAAAATGG
>CAIRFY010000567.1 GCA_903877945.1 uncultured Oscillochloris sp.
ACAAGGTTTCAGAATGCCCAATTTTACATGACAGTCTCGCACAGCCCTCACCCCCCAGCCCCCTCTCCCCGTGAGGGAGAGGGGCTGGGGGTGAGGGCTGCCCGGCGACAAACTGTAAAGTATCCGCGAACCTTGTCTTATGTGGAGTGTTAAAGTTTTAGGGATGATCCAGCTCGAACACATCATCGCCCGCCCGGCCCGTCGGCTCCACCGCGCCCCGCTGCTCCTGATCCACGGAGCCTGGCACGGGGCGTGGTGCTGGGAGCAGGCGATGGCTGGCTTTGCGGCACGCGGCTTTGAGACTCACGCTGTGAGTCTGCGCGGCCACGGGGCCAGCCCGCGCCCGTCCGGCTACGCCCGCAGCACGATCATCCAGTACGCCAGCGATGTGCGCGCCGCTGTCGCCGCTGTCGGGCCGCGCCCGGTGGTGGTGGGCCATAGCCTGGGCGGTCTGCTCGTCCAGTTGCTGATCACCGGTGCCGTCGGCCCTGCGCCCGACATTGCCGGGGCCGTGCTGCTGTGCAGTTCGCCCGCCAGCCTGCGCACCTACTTCATCCGCAACCCCGCCGCCGAGCCGATCTCCCTGCCGGACATGATCCGACTGGAGCCAAATGCCGTCCGCTCGGCCCTCTTCCGCCGTGACATCCCCGATGCAGAGCTGGCCCGCCACGTGGCGCGTATGGTGGTCGAGCCGCCCCTGGTGACGCCGAGCTGTATGCTGCTGCGCCCGCGCCCCGCCGCATGCCGCACCCCTCTGCTGGTCATCGGTGCCGAGCGCGATTGGACGTATAGCCCAAGGGTTCAGCAGGAGACCGCCGCCGCCTACGGCGGTGATCTGGTGATGGTGCCTGGTGCCGCCCACAATCTGATGCTCGACCCGGCCTGGCCCATCGCCGCCGAGGCGATTGAACGGTTCGTAACGAAGGTTGAGGCAACGTAGGTCAGTGAACGACTCCCCCGCGATTCGCGTATCCAACCTCCAAAAGTCCTTCCAGGTACCCGTGCGCGAGGCCGGGCTGGCCGCGTCTATCCGCAGCCTGGTGTATCGGCAGACCCGCGAGGTGCGGGCGGTGGACGACGTCAGCTTCAGCATTGAGCCGGGCGAGATTGTCGGCTTCCTAGGGCCGAATGGTGCGGGCAAGACCACCACGCTCAAGATGCTCTCGGGCCTGCTTCACCCCAGCGGCGGCGAACTGAGCGTGATCGGCCATGTGCCGCAGCGCCGCGAACACGCCTTTTTGCGCCAGATCACCCTGGTGATGGGCAACCGCAATCAGCTCCAGTGGGATCTGCCCGCTATGGACTCGTTCGACCTCCAGCGGGCAATCTACCGCCTCCCCGCTGAGCCGTTCCACCGCACCCGCGACGAGTTTATTGAGTTGCTGGAGGTGGGCGATCTGGTACGCAAGCCGGTGCGCAACCTCTCGCTGGGCGAGCGTATGAAGATGGAGTTCATCGGCGCGCTGCTGCACCTGCCACGGGTACTCTTTCTGGATGAGCCGACTATCGGCCTCGACGTGACCATGCAGCGGCGCATCCGTAGCTTCATCGCCGAGTACAACCGCCGCCACGGAGCCACGGTGATGCTTACGAGCCACTACATGGCCGACGTGGAAGCCCTCTGCAAACGGGTAATCGTCATTCACCACGGCCAGATGCGCTACGATGGCGCGTTGACTGGCCTGGTGGAT
>CAIRFY010000568.1 GCA_903877945.1 uncultured Oscillochloris sp.
CGCCCTCCGAGATTCTGGCGGGCGAGACGCCCGCGCTCTCAGGTTGACCCAGTGGTTATTCGCACTGACAAAATTCCGCGTCCCATATCGGCTATCGGCTATCGGTCTATCGGCTATGTCCACGCCCGCAATAAGCGTGCGCTGCACCTTCGCTGATTGTTGACTAAACCAAGCCGTATCCGTGGCGACATCAAGACTAGATTCTAACGAGGCAACAGCGCGTTGGAACGCACTGAGATCTAACCGTGGCTCGCTCATGGAGACTCCTTGATCATCTCAACCCTATCGCGCCGAATAATAATACAGAACTCCGAAGTTCCATGCCAACTTTCTAGGAGCGCGGTCTCGCTCGCCGGATATGCGGGCGGGACGCCCGCGCTCCCAGGCCGAGACCTGATACACAGTGCGTGAGACTCAAATATTGAGGCGGGAACATTCGATGTTACGGCTGGAACATTCGATGTTACGGCTGGAACATTCGATGTTGCGGCTGGAACATTCGATGTTACGGGTGGAACATTCGATGTTACGGCTGGAACATTCGATGTTACGGGTGGAACATTCGATGTTACGGGTGGTGATCCTCAATGTTGCGGGTAGAACATTCGATGTTGCGGCTGGTGATCTGCGCACGTCCCCGTCGTCTATTGGTGGACAGTGGCTGCGCCGCCATATATTCGCGGACATCCACCTGCGCACCGGATTGGGCAAGTTGCTCGGCGGTGGTCAGCAGCCGGGTGGCGGCTTCCTCTTCAATGTACGCCTCGCCGCAGTTGGGGCAGACGCGGGCAGGCACATCGCGCACCATAAAGGCATCGCGCCCATCGTGCGTGTAGGCTTCTACGCGCTCAATGCAGTCGAGAATATGGCCGAGGTCCATGCGATCATCGGTCATAGCGCCACAGCCTCGGCCAACACACGCTCACGGATGCGTTCCTTGAGCATCGGCACCGTGCCAACATCTACCGGCACATGAAGCAGATCGCGTAAATCCAACAGCAGGCCGCCCAGATCTAGTAGGCTGCGGCCAGGCTCTAATCCAATACTTTTCGAATAAGCTGCCTGACCCCTCCCCCGCTGGGGGAGGGAGTCCGGCTCCTCCTCGGCGATATTGATAGCCCGCCCGTTTACGGGCCGGGCACGTGACGTTGCAACAGTCTTGTCTTACCGACGCAGTCGGCCCCAGAGGGCGCTGGCGTGGGCGGCGAGGCCAAGGGGTATGCGGCGCTCGGCGAGGCTGAGGGGCAGCTTGAGCATGCGCGGGCGAGGCCCGCCGGATGCCAGGGCGTAGGCCAGGTAGCGCAGGGCGTCTGCCGCCCGCCCGCCACGGGCCTCCAGGTTGGCCATAGCGGCGTAGATATCGGCGATCACGGGGCCACGGGCGGCGCGTAGATCGGCGGGCAGATCAGAGTCGGCGAAGTAAGACTCGGCCACCGCCAGCCACTCGCGGTAGAAACCAGCGAACTGGCCCACCGTCTTCGACTCGGAGTGGAGGCGATAGGTAGCCACCAGGGCACGGGTTCGGCAGAAGGGGGCGATACGGGCGGCCCGCGCCCAGTAGTCGGTATCCATGCTGTAGCGACGGGCCAGGTTGAGCGGGCCAACCTTCGCCACAAGCTCGCGGCGGAGAAAGACCGTCGGCTGAGCGGGGATCTCCAGGCGTAACAGGGCGAGGGGCGAGTAGGGCCGACCGTGGAGCCGCGTAAGCGCACGTCCGAAGGCGTCGGTGTACTGGGCGTCGGCATAGACCGCGCCGGCCACCGGGTCAGCCAGCAGCGCCTGCACCTGACCGACGATAGCGCCGGGGAGATAGGTATCGTCGCTGTTGAGCCACGCCAGGATGTGGCCCCGGCACCTGGCCCACCCCTTATTGATCGCGTCGCTCTGGCCACGATCCGGCTCGCTCAGCCAGCGCAGGCGCGGCTCATCGGCATAATCACGCAGAACATCCAGGCTTTCGTCGGCGCTTCCGCCATCGATCACCAGATACTCCAGGTTGGGGTAGCCCTGACTGAGTACGCTCTCGATGGTGGCCCGCAGGTAGCGGCCCTGGTTGTAGGAAGGCGTCACCACGCTCACCAGGGGCAGCATGGGGTTGCCGATGATCGGGGGCGGCGCATCCTCAGCGGAACCATACGCGGCCCAGAGTGGAGATTCGCTGGAGAGGGAAAGCATAGGGATATTATAGGGCACATGGCACAAGGATATGGTTCAACCCAGCGTAACAATTCTGCAAGGAGGCAGAGATGCGAGGAGGCGAGGAGGCGAGGACGCGCCCGTATCATCTTCTCTTGCCATTTTGCATTGACAATCAAATCTCTCGGTAAAGATGAAGGTGTCGCTCAACAAACAGATCCAGCCCATACTCGGCCTGAGCGACGGCCCGACAGGATTCGCGCAGGCTCTGGCCGGTGGCGAGGGTGGCGAGAGCGGCGGCGAGGGCAGCGACAAGGGGTTGGTGTCCGCGCCCGTCGGCGAGCCAGCCGGTGATGCCGAGCCGCACAAGGTCGGGCAGGCCACCGACAGGCAGGGCCACGGTTGGGGTGCCACAGGCCATCGCCTCGATCACGGTGAGGGGCAGGTTATCCTCGGGCGCGGCGTGGAGCAATAGGTCGGCGGCGCTGTAGGCGAGGGCGCGGCGGGCCTCGTCGGCAACATAGCCGAGGGGTAAGATCTCGACCCCCGCGCCAGGAGTGAGCAGTTGACCTGCACCCATCGTGATCAGACGCAGCGGGCGCGGGCCGGGGGCGGTCGCCAGGGCTTTGAGCAGATCCGCGCCCTTGCGCGGGTCAGCGAGGTGCGGCATAGCCACCATTACAAGGGTACCAGTGGCGGGCAGGCCGAGGGCACGCCGGGCGACAGTGCGGTCCACTGGCTGGTATGTGTCAAGATCGAGTCCATTTGCGATCCGCTCCACCCGTTGTCCGGCCCACATCCCGGCCAGAGCCTGGCCCTGCATCCAGCGCGAGGGGGCCACACCAGCCAGGCGCGGCACGGCAGCGATGGTGTGTCTGCGCAACTCCCAGGCGGCGGCGATGCGAGGCGGCGGGAGGGACGGGTAATCGTGGGGAGTCGGGCAGGCCGCGTCGCAGCCCCGGATAAACCGCTCACAGCCATAGCTGTAGACACAGCGCCCGGTGATCGGCCACATGTCGTGGAATGTCCAGGCCACAGGGGCCACCTCGGCGGCCACAGCCAGCAGCCGGGGCGACCACCCGGCACCGATGCCACCGTGCAGGTTGTGCAGGTGGACGACATCGGGGCGCAGGCGGGCCAGGGCGCGGCGCAGGGCGTTGTCTGCCGGGGCGATGGCCAGATCATCCAGGGCAGCGCGGACAGCTAGGGGCAGCCCACGTCGGGCCGCCCGGCGCAAGGGGAAGTATGACGCGGCCAGAACCTCGCTCGCCCAAGGGTGAGTCTGACCGTCAGGGTAGGCGCACAGTCGCGTCACCCGATGGCCGCCGGTGATGAGACCGACTGCCAGGCGGCCCGCCGCAATCGCCGCCCCCCCGCGTGACTCGTGATCAGAAATCATGACGATATGCATGGTTTTTTGGTAGACAAAGTGACAGGGATGATGCAAAGTCGTGTGATCGCCGCTCAGCCCTCACCCCCCAGCCCCCTCTCCCTGAACGGGAGAGGGGGAGTCGGATGCGTCCTGCTGCGGAATCTTCCCTCTCCCCGTGAGGGAGAGGGGCTGGGGGTGAGGGCCGGAGGGTGACTTTGCAACA
>CAIRFY010000569.1 GCA_903877945.1 uncultured Oscillochloris sp.
CCCCGCACGCGGGGGGGGACAATGCATTGGTTGGTTCCCCCCCGCAAGCGGGGGGGACCATGCCTTGGTTGGTTCCCCCCCCGCTTGCGGGGGGGCTAGGGGGGGTGATTCAAACTACAACTGTAGTACTATCGGCTTCGGCTTCGGCTATCGGCTATCGGCTTCGGCTACCGGCTATCGGCTATTTCCACCTCAGGCTTCCGCCGAGGGCGCACCCATCACGTTGAAACCCCCATCGACATACAAGATCTCCCCGGTGACACTACTGGCGAGATCAGAGCAAAGGTAAACGGCCGTATTGCCCACATCCTCAATTGTGACATTGCGGCGCATGGGAGAAACCTCAGCGAAGGCGCGGTGGAGACTGCGAAAACCGGTGATGCCGCTGGCGGCCAGGGTGCGGATTGGGCCAGCACTGATCGCGTTAATACGGATACCACGCGGGCCGAGGTCGGCCGCCAGGTAGTACACACTGGCCTCCAGAGCCGCCTTCGCCACGCCCATCACGTTATAGTTCGGCATCACCTTGCGGGCGCCGTGGTACGAGAGGGTGAGGATCGAGGCACCGGGGGCGAACAGATCATCAGCAGCCTTCACCAGCGCGGTAAGCGAGTAGGCGCTCACCTCCAGGGCCGTCAGGAAACCAGCGCGAGTGGTGCGCAAGTACGGCCCGTTCAGTTCTTCCTTGTTCGCGTAGGCAACGGCGTGGATAAGGAAATCGATCTGGCCAAAGGCGGCGCGGGCGCGATCCATCAAGGCGGCGATCTGCTCATCGTTATTCACATCACAGGGCTCGATCAGGGTCGCCCCCAGGCTCTCGGCCAGCGGACGCACCCGCCGCTCCAAGGTCTCGCCCACATAGGTATAGCCGATCTCGGCGCCCTCGCGGTGCAGCGCCTGCGCGATGCCCCACGCGATCGAGTGATCATTGGCTAACCCCAGGATCAGCCCCTTCTTACCTTCCATCAGGCCCATCGCCGCTACTCCTTTACCCTTAACTACGCTCACAGCATGTGGCGAAAGCTGTTGCGTATCTTACCACAATGCACATGATGCGTGAGGTACGGGCTATTGCCTCACACACTGCGTTTCCACGCCAGGTGCCGAGCGACGATTTCAGCCAGGGCGCGCATACTGACGGGTTTGCTCACATATTCATCAGCGCCCGCATCGAGGCAACGCTCGCGGTCGCCGGGCATCGCCAAGGCGGTCAGGGCAATCACCGGCATTGCCTGTAGGCATTGATCCGCACGGATCTGTCGAATTACCTTGATTCCGTCCATTTCTGGCATCTGAATATCCATCAGCACCAGATCAGGCCGCTGTTCGTTGATCAGCTTCAGCGCACTGCGTCCATCACGAGCAATGATGGTGTGGTAGCCTTTGCTTGTGAGGTAGTCGAACACAAGGCCCGCATTATCGGCGTTGTCATCGACGATCAAGATCATTTGCACACCCATACATCACCTTTCCAGATAGCTCTGACAACAGGGCCAGATCCGTCGTAGATGCCCGGCGATTTAGTGATGAATGAACGATACAAGAATCGTTCGCTGAAGATCCGTACCGGGTTTGTTGACGCGAGGATGCGAGGATTCGCATCTTCGCGTCCTCGCGTCACACCTCGATAAGCTCTTCCGGGACGCTGTACTAGCGACTCTGGTTGATCAGACTCATGAACTCGGCCCGCGTCTTCGGATCATTGCGGAAGGCACCCCGCATCGCCGAGGTGACCATCTGGGCGTTCGCCTTCTTTACCCCGCGCATCACCGAACACATATGGACACCCTCAACCACCACGGCCACCCCGGTGGGAGAGAGAACCTTATTGATAAAGTCGGCGATCTGGACGGTCATCCGCTCCTGCACCTGGAGCCGCCGGGCGAACATCTCCACAATACGCGGGATCTTGCTCAGGCCAACTACCTTGCCCTTCGGGATGTAGGCGACATGAACCTGGCCCATAAACGGGAGCATATGATGTTCGCACAAACTGTAAAAGTCGATCTGTTTTACGACCACCATCTCATCGTAGTCAACGCTGAAGATCGCGTCGTTGATCAGAGCCTCTGGGTCGATGTGGTAACCAGCGGTGATTTCGGCGTACATTTTCGCCACCCGTGCGGGTGTTTTTATGAGTCCCTCGCGATCAGGATGCTCGCCAATAGCATCAAGAATGTCGCGAACCGCGTGTTCGATCTGCGGGTTAGTGCTGAAGGTCACGCCCTCTAACTTGCCCTGCCCGGGAATAACCAGATCCTTGTAGTCCGTCGACGTCATATCGGCAAGGCTATGATCATTGCCATGTGGCGTGGAGGTAGCCATGGTGTTTCTCACTTGACGGTCGATAGAGGGGAAGAAGGCCATAGAGCCAATACCTTTCACATAAGGAATCTGCCGCCGATCAGCCCTCACCCCCCGGCCCCCTCTCCCTGAGCGGGAGAGGGGGATTCGGATGCGTCCTGGTGGGGAATCTCCCCTCTCCCCGTGAGGGAGAGGGGCAGGGGGTGAGGGGGCAAGGTCGGCATAAATCGGCTTATGTGAAAAGTATTGCCCTAGAGCAAACCTCGCCCTGTCACGCTGAACGAAGCGGCTCGGTAATGATGATGTATGTCGGGACACTCCGCTCAGCGGGACGTGCGCAACAGGGTGACGGCTGCGGTAGTGCGAAAGAGGGCAACGACAGGGGATAATCTACCCTATTTTTGCAGTGACACGACGAAACTCGCCTCGCCAAAGGGCTGACCCTTGAGACGCACGAGCAACGAACTGGCGCTACGACTGATCGGTCGGTCGGCCACAGCGACCCCCCGCTCCTGGGCACCAGGGGCTACCCGTATACTACGCGGCTGCGAAGCGTTGTCGGCGATCTGGTACAGGTTGCCCAGGCTGTCGCTGATCTGAATGTTGTCACCACGCAAGGGAAAGCTGATCTCCTGATCGGTGTGGTTCTGCACGCTCCAGGTAAGCGTAATCTGATCGCTACACGTAGCGACCTGCTCCAGGGCCACCACCACCTCGGGGAGCAGCCCGCTACCGCTGCCACCTGATGCCACGCTGATCCAGCCGCCGCTGACCCCATCCCAGCGCTTGCCCACAAGCTGGTAGCTCGTCCAGCGACAGGCATCCTCGGCGGTGGCCAGCGAGATCGAACCGCTGGTGGGCACACCGGTCACGTCGGCGATCTGGACGAGGGGCTGATCACCGCTCGGAATAACCACCTGGGCCGGGCGCAGGATGAGGACGGCAAAGAGCATGCCGACAATCACGGCGAGCCCGGCGGCGACCCGGCCCGTGGTGGTGCGCAGGATGGCCCGCGCACGCTCCACGCGGCTGGTGGGAACGATGGTGGGAGCGGGTACGTCCGGTGTAGAGACGCCCCGGCGGGGCGTCTGGGGCGTCTCTGCGTCGCCCGTCACCGCAGACTCAACCAACGCGCCTGTGATCACCGTGTTGATCTCATCCCACGGCGTGCAGTGAAGCATGTCCGGGATGTCCAGCATCTCCTCATCGGTCAGTTCAATCTCAGAGGATCGCTCGGTGATCAGGTAGGCCGGCAGATCATCCAGCCCCTTCAGTTCCACCTTCCAGTCCAGCTCGATCTCCGAGCCCTCCTGCATCGTCGGCGAGATCACCACCACCCGCTTGCAGGTGCGAAAGTCGATGTCGTTGGCCTTGTGTTCCGAGAGGAACTCGCGGCGATGCTCGTTGAGGAAGTTGGTCAGGGCGTGGAAGTAGGAGATGACCTGGTTGTAGGGATTCTTGCGGCCAGGGTTCAGCCGCTTACGCTCGCCGTTGCGGCCCTCCACAAACCACGGGCCATTGACGCTGCCGATCACCCGCCCGTCACAGTGCTTCAACTCAACGATGAAGATCGCGTCGTGCTTGATGATCACCAGATCGACGGTGCGCCCACCGATGCTAAAATTGGCCAAGATCAGGTGCAGGCCGTCCAGCCGTTCGAGGCCGTTCGCCAGAGACATGATCGCACGCCGCTCATTTGGATGTTCTGGCTTCTCGCCGATCCAGACTTGGACTGCCATAGGGGTTTTGGATTTTGGATTTTGGATTTTAGATTGCGCGAGCGCAATCTAAAATCCAAAATCTAAAATCTGCAATTAGTCAAGGGCCAGTGTCTTCCGTAGCTCAGTGATCTGGTCGCGCAGGGAGGCGGCCTTCTCGAACTCAAGGTTTTTGGCGGCCTGTTTCATCTGCTTCTCCAGATCCTTGATCAGCTTGTTCAGCTCGTCGCGTGGGATCTCGGCGATGATCGGCTTGGCGGCGACATTCTTGCCCTGTACCTGATAGTCGCCGCGCTCGTCGGCCAGCTTGCGCAGGCGATCCGACAAGTCGCGCACGCCCTTGGAGATGCCCACCGGCGTGATGTTGTGGCGGATATTGTGGGCGGTCTGAATATCGCGGCGGCGCTGGGTTTCCCTGATCGCCGCGTTTATCGAGGCGGTGAGCGTGTCGGCGTACATGATCACGCGGCCCTCCAGATGGCGGGCGGCTCGCCCGATAATCTGGATCAACGAGGTCTCCGAGCGCAGGAAGCCCTCTTTGTCCGCGTCGAGGACGGCCACCAGGCTCACCTCGGGTAGATCGAGACCCTCGCGCAGCAGGTTGATGCCGACGACTACATCATACACCCCCAGGCGCAGATCGCGCAGAATATCGACCCGCTCCATGGTGTCAATATCAGAGTGCAGATACATCGTCCGCACACCCACCTCTTTGAGATAATCGGCAAGATCCTCGGCCATGCGCTTGGTGAGGGTCGTCACCAGAGCGCGCTGGCCCTTGACCACGCGCTTGCGCACCTCGACCACCAGGTCGTCTACCTGGCCCTTGCTTGGGCGCACCTCGATGATTGGATCCACCAGGCCAGTGGGCCGGATGATCTGCTCGACGATCTGCTGGCTATGCTGGCGCTCGTAGGGGCCGGGCGTCGCCGAGACATAGATCGCCTGGTAGACATGCTCTTCGAACTCCTCAAAATGCATGGGCCGGTTATCGAGGGCCGAGGGCAGACGGAACCCGAAGTCCACCAGGGTCTCCTTGCGCGAGCGGTCGCCCTTATACATGCCGCGCACCTGGGGCAAACTGATGTGGCTCTCGTCAACAAAGAGCAGAAAGTCATCGGGGAAGTAGTCGATCAGCGTCCAGGGCGTCTGGCCGGGGCTACGCCCGTCCATATGGCGCGAGTAGTTTTCGATCCCCGAGCAGTAGCCAACCTCACCAAGCATCTCCAGGTCGTACATCGTGCGCTGCTTCAGCCGAGCGGCTTCTAGCACCTTGCCATTCGCCTCCAGTTCACGCAGGCGCTCGCCAAGCTCGTCCTGGATGCTGTGTACGGCCAGGGAGAGCTTATCCTTGCTGGTGACAAAGTGCTTGGCCGGGTAGATGTCTACGGCAGTGCGGATGAGCAGGATCTCGCCGGTGAGCGGGTCAAGTTCGACAATCCGCTCGATCTCATCGCCCCAGAACTCGACGCGCACCGCCGTCTCGCTGTTGGCGGGTACAATGTCGAGGGTATCGCCACGCACGCGGAAGGTGCCACGGTGGAAGTCAATATCATTACGCTCGAACTGAAGATCGATCAACTGACGCAGCAGCTTATCGCGGTTACGCACCTCGCCCGTGCGCAGCGGGATCACCACCTGGCCGTAGTCGTGGGGTGAGCCAAGGCCGAAGATCGCCGAAACCGAGGCGACAATCAGCACATCGCGGCGGGTGAAGAGTGACTGAGTGGCCGCATGGCGCAGCCGGTCGATCTCCTCATTGATGCTGGCCTCCTTCTCGATGTACAGATCCTTGCTCGGCACGTATGCCTCAGGCGTGTACTCATCGTAGTAGGAGATAAACATCTCGACGGCAGCGTCGGGCAGGAAATCGCGGAACTCGGCCCAGAGCTGCGAAACCAGAGTCTTGTTATGGGCAAGGACAAGGGTAGGGCGCTGAACCTGCTCGAAGATCCAGGCCATGACGGCGGTTTTGCCCGTGGCCGTCGCGCCAAGCAGAGTCTGGTGGCGATGGCCTGCTTTCAGACCGGCGACGAGGTTCTCAATCGCCAGGGGCTGATCGCCGGTTGGCGTATAGGGAGCATCGACACGAAATGTCATAGGGGTTGCTCTACGTTTAGAAGCCAGAAGCCAGGGGCACTCCATCGCACCAGGGCCGCTAATTGCTGACTTCGTATGAGGGTATGGTTAGTATAGCCTACCCGGCTTGATTTTGGGTGATCACTGGCGACTGTTGCAAAGTCACCCTCCGGCCCTCACCCCCTGCCCCTCTCCCTCACGGGGAGAGG
>CAIRFY010000570.1 GCA_903877945.1 uncultured Oscillochloris sp.
AAGGCATCCTGCTGCGGAATCTCCCCTCTCCCCGTGAGGGAGAGGGGCAGGGGGTGAGGGCCGGAGGGTGACTTTGCACATGCCCTGTCGCGGCAGCCCGTGGCCTGGCCTGGGACGAACAGGATGTGGGCGTCTCGACGGTACATCATTCAGTTTTGCATTCCCGTTGCTGAGGCGCGAAACCCTGCCTGGGTTATAGGAATGGCCAAAGCGGCGCGAGGACCAGCTCGGAGGCGCGAGCCAGCCAGGAACGCCGCGCCCACTCCTCAGGGCGGATCTCGGCAGCGTTGGTGAGGTCGCAGCAAAAGATCGCCTCCATCGCCGTGGCCACTGCGGGGCTGAAGATCTCCACGTTGATCTCGTAATTCCCGACTAGGCTGAGCCGGTCGATGTTGGCCGTGCCCACCATCGACCAGATCGTGTCGATGGTGGCTGTCTTGGCGTGAATCATGGCGCCCTGGTAGCCGAAGATCCGCACGCCACTACGGAGGCAGAGGTCGAAGGAGTGACGAGCCAGCCAGTCGGCGATCACGTGGTTGCTCTCCCAGGGCACCAGCACACGCACATCTACCCCACGGCGAGCGGCACGCCTGATCGCCTGGAGGATGGCCTCGTCGGGGATGAAGTATGCCTGGGTCATGAAGATGTGCTTCTGAGCCTGCTCAATCGACTCAATGTAGATTGAGCGGATGGGAAAGATCATCTGGCGCGGGTCGTTGCGGTGGGCACGTAGCTCGGACGACCATGAGCGGCAGGGCAGGGCCAGGATCGGGAGGTGCGGGTAGCGGTTGGCGTTCCAGAAATGAACAAAGGCGCTGGTGAGGTCGTCCACCTCGGGGCCGACGAGGCGCAGATGGGTGTCGCGCCACTGGGTACGGTAGATCTCGCCAATGTTATAGCCGCCCACAAATCCGACCACACCATCGACTACGAGAATTTTGCGGTGATCACGTCCGTAGCGCCGAAAGTCGAGGGCGTGCCAGGGACGGCGCCAAGCGCGATAGGGCAGCACATGCACCTCGGGCGGGAACTGAAAAAAGGAGCGCGGGACAACAATGTTGGCAAAGGTGTCATAGATCAGATAGACGGCTACGCCCGCGCGGGCCTTGTTGATCAGCGCCTGCTTGAATCGTTCGCCGAGCGTATCACCCTTCCAGATGAACGTCTCCAGATAGATCGTCTCGCGGGCACCCTCAATGGCGGCGAGCATCGCATCGAAGACCTGGCGACCCGCGCTGTAGAGTTGTACCTCGGTACCGGCAACCGTGACCGGCGGGGGGAGGAAGAAGGGGAAGCCCTCGGGGGGCACGCGGCGGCGGCGCACTTTGGACTCGATCAGCAGCACGCTGACGATGAGCAACTGGATGGCGAACACACCGCCCAGGATCGTCGGGACGATATGCAAGAACACGAGATCCAATAGCTCATCCTTGAATTATTGCAGATTGCAGATTGCAGGTTGACCTTAGATCAATCTACAATCTGCAATCTGCAATTACTCGGCCAGCCGCTCCGCAAGCCAGCCCTGGATGAGCAGGAGGCCATCCATGCTGATCGTGTGGCCAATCGGGTACTCCTGGTAGGTGTAGCGCTTCGCCAACGGTGTCAGGAAGTCACGGGTGCGGCGGGCGGCAGCCACGCGGATCACCTCGTCCTCGGTGCCGTGGATCTGGAGGATGGGCAGATCTGCGGTGGCGGCGGGCAGGGGGCCGCTCATGCTGTCGGGGTCGAGGTAGCCGCTAACCGGGATGATCCCGGCGAGCTGTCCAGGGATATGGGCGGCCAGGGCCAGGCTCATAATCGCGCCTTGGCTGAAGCCTAGCACGTAGGTGCGCTCTGGGTTCGTGCCGAGCCGACCGGGCAGGTCGGCCACCAGCGCGCTCAGGATGTCGCGGGCGCGGGCGCGGGTGGTCGGGTCGGGAATAAGGTTGCCAGGAACGCCGCCGAGGTGGTACCAGGCGAAGCCCATGCCTAGGTCAAGCACACCACGGGCGCTGACGATATGCAAACGCGGATCGAGATAGTCGCCGAGGTCGAACAGATCGTGTTCATTGCTGCCGTAGCCGTGCAGCATCACCAGCAGGGGCGGCGGGTCATCGGATGCGGCGCGGGGCTTGCGCTCAATGGTGTGGATGGTTGTCATTGTGATTGTGGATTGCAGATTGCAGATTGTGGATTGCTGCAATCCACAATCTGCAATCTGCAATGTTCAGGGTATCACCAGCTTCTGCCCGACGTGCAGGGCGTCGCCCTGGGCCGGGGTGAGCTTATTGGCCTTGAGCAGATCGGTGATCGACACGTTGAACTTCGCAGCAATGCTGCGCAGGCTATCGCCGGGCTCCACGGTGTAGCGACGACCGCCGACAGGCGGCTCAGGCGTAGCGGTCGGCGGCTCGGGCGTGGCGGTCGGCGGCTCGGGCGTGGCGGTCGGCGTCTCTGTCGGCGGAGGTGTGCTGGTGGCAGTGACCGACGGTCGCGGAGTCAGGGTCGGTAGCACCGGCGGGGCAGCGAGCAGATCAGGGGGCGCATCGTTGATCTGGATATCGGCGGGCAGAGCGAAGCTGACACCG
>CAIRFY010000571.1 GCA_903877945.1 uncultured Oscillochloris sp.
CGGGGGGGAACAATGCATTGGTTCCCCCCCGCGTGCGGGGGGGCTAGGGGGGGTGATCGGCGGGAGCCTTTCTGCGAAGATATTTACAACTGTAGTACTACGCGGTTGCGATCTTCCGCACCTGGGCGAGGATGTCTGGTGCTGTCACCAGCGCCTCACCAACCAGCACGGCGTCAGCGCCAAGGGCGCGTACCTGGGCGACGTGTTCCGGGGTAAAGATCCCGCTCTCGCTCACCAGGGCCGGTCGGTCGGGGCCAACGGGGAGCAGCCGGGCCAGTCGCGCCGTGGTGTCCAGGCTGATCTGGAAGCTGTGTAGGTCGCGGTTATTCACGCCCACCACCGGCACACCGATCTCCATCGCCCGCTCTAGCTCCGCCTCGTTATGTACCTCCACCAGAGTTTGCATGCCCAGGCTCGTCGTCAGGGCCAGCAGGTCGCGCAGGGCGGCGTCATCGAGGGCGGCCACGATCAGCAGCAGGGCGTCGGCACCGTAGGCCCGCGCCTCGTAGATTTGGTACGGGTCGATGATAAAATCCTTGCGCAGCAGCGGCGGCGCGGCGGGTAACTGGCGAATAGCCTCCAGATACTTCAGGCTACCCTGAAAGAAGCGCACGTCGGTGAGCACCGAGATGGCGGCAGATCCGCCCGCAATGTAAGTGCGAGCCAGGGCCAGATGATCGAACGACTCGATCAGCACGCCACGGCTCGGCGATGCCTTCTTCACCTCAGCGATCAGGGCGGTGGCACCGGGGCGACGCAGGGCGGCGGCGAAATCGCGCACGGGCGGCGCACGTCCGATTCGCTCCATCAACGCGGCCACGGACACCTTCGCCTGCTGGCGAGCTACCTCCTCGGCCTTGTGGCGTAGGATCTTGGTCAGAAATGTCTCGCTCATCACACCTCCCGGCAGGTTTGGGGCCAATACTTTTCACATAAGGAATTTGCCGCCGTTCAGCCCTCACCCCCCAGCCCCCTCTCCCTGAGCGGGAGAGGGGGAGTCGGATGCGTCCTGGTGCGGAATCTTCCCTCTCCCCGTGAGGGAGAGGGGCAGGGGGTGAGGGTCGCACAGAACGGTAAAGTAAAATTGCTCATCCTAAAACCATGTCTTCGCTCAGAATGACAGGACGCCTCATTTTTACGTAGCCAGGGCGCGCAGATCGCCGAGGAGTACCACCTCGTCGTCGGGCTGGAGCGTGGCGTTCAGCAGCGCGGGCACCAGAGCAGATCCAGCGCGGCGCAGCGCGATCACCAACAGGCCACGCTGGTCGCGCAGGTCGTCCACGTGTCGTCCGTCCAGCGGGTCGCCCGCCCGCACCGTCACCGTGCGCGTGGCAAAGAGCCGCTCGCCAATATCGAAGGCGTAGCCAACATCGTAGAGTACCGCTGCGGCGGCCAGGGCGGGCGCGGCCAGGGCCGAGGTGCTGTAGGCCGTGTTGATCCCGAAGAGGGCCGACAGGCGCTCGGCGAAGACATCGCTGAACACCCGCAGCACCAGATGGATGTCGGGCCGATGTTTGCGGGCTGCGAGGCCCACCTGCACGTTCAGCAGGTCGTTGCTGTAGAGCGAGGCCACCGTGTACGCCTGCGCCAGTCCCGCCTCCTCCAGCACCCGCAGATTGCGGGCGTCGCCGCGCAGCACCCGCACGCCCAATTGGGCGATCTCGGTGATGATCGCCTGTGGCGTCTCCGGCGTACAGATGGCAACAATCTCAGATTGTGGCGCGTTTGCTAGCAGCAGGCGAATGACGTGGATACCCACCTGGCCCATGCCGCAGACGATCATTGTGTTGTAGCGCGGGCTGGGGTGCTGGGCCTGGGGTGACCGCACAGGCTTGGTCTTGGGAAGATTGTCGGTACGTGCGTGCGCGAGGGCGTCCAGGCAACCAAGCAGCAACAGCACATCGCCAGGGACGATCCGCCTCTGCGCGATGTCGCCGCGCCGCTCGCGTCCGGTCTGGTCGCGGTGGCGCAACACGCGGATGCCGTAGCCATCCTCGACGCTGCGTGCGAATCCGGCCAGGGCGCTCGTGGAGGTCACGGTGAGTTCCGAGATACCAAGCAGTTCTTCGGGCAGGCTGATCGCCTGGACAATGTCGTGGCTGAGGGCGGCAGTGGCGAAGGTGGGAGCGGCCAGGTTTGAGATATTAAATGCCGTATTGGGGCCAAAGCTGCGCTCCAGGTTCGTGTCCAGTTCGCGGTTGTAAATGCGCAGCACTGTCTGTAGCTCGGCGCGGCGGCGGCGCGCTGTGAGGACGATCTCGACATTGCGCAGATCATCGTTCACCACCGCGATCATACCACGGGCGCGGGCGATACCGGCCTGCGCCAGCACATCGGGGTCACGCGCATCGCCCAGGATCACCGGCACCTTCAGGCGCAGCACCGTCGAGACAAACTCACTCTCCCAGGCGGACTCGATCACCACCACTTCGTAACCAGCGTCGAGCAACTGGAGCACCACGCGGTAGCCCACCCGGCCCAACCCACAGATGATCAGGTGGTCGCTGAAGGTACGGGCCAGGGATTCCTGCCACGCCTCAGGGCTGGCGCTCTTATCGAAGATCAGCCGCCCGAGGTCAATCGCGCTCTGGAGTAGGAAGAACAGGCCGAGGATCGGGATGATGAAGAAGAGCAGTTGACCCAGCGGATCGGTGGGGAAATCCAGGCCGCTCTGGAAGATCAGCAGCTTAATCGCCTCGTACAGCGCCAGAACAGGGTCAACGCCACAGAGCGGAGGCGCACAGCTCATCCTCGCTGGGAAGTAGTCGAGAAAGAGGTAGAGCGTGCCGCCGATCAGCACCAGCAGCAGGGCGGTTAGCGGAAACCACGCCTGACGCAAAATGCGGGCGTCATCGCGCAGGTTCGCCCAGATCAGCCGCCAGAGCGGGTGGCGTCGTCGCCGCTCGCGCAGGCGCTCTAGGCGAACCTCGTCCTCTGACGCGGTTGGCCGGGGGGGCACAGGCTTAGGAGCATTGGTCATACGATTGCAGATTGCAGATTTTGGATTTTAGAGTGCAGTACCGCATCTAAAAATTCTCGTTGCTAACCGCAACTAAGTGCGCTAGGCGCTCGCTGGCGTGGCCCTCGTCGATACTTGCGCGGGCCATCGTCAATCCACGGGCCAGATCGTCGGCCAGGTCGCCCGCGACCAGGGCGGCGGCGGCGTTGAGCAGCACCACATCGCGGCGTGGCCCGGTCTCCGCGCCACTGAAGATGGCGCGGATGATCGCCGTATTCGTCGCCACGTCGCCGCCGCGCAGCGCCTCCTGGGGCGCACGAGTCAGCCCAAGATCCTCGGGGGCCACCGTCTGCACCGTAGGCGTCTGGCCGCCGCGCACATCGTAGATCAGGTTGGGGCCGCTCAAGGTCAGCTCATCCACCCCGCCGTCACCGTGTACCACCAGGGCGTGGATCGTATCGAGTCGGCTGAGGGCGCGGGCCAGCTTCTCGGCCAGGGCCGCGCTGGCCACACCGAGTACCTGGTGGCGGGCGCGGGCCGGGTTGGTGAGCGGGCCGAGGATATTGAAGACCGTGCGGATGCCAATCTCGCGGCGCACCGGCCCGGCGAAGCGCATGGCCGGGTGGAACTTCGGCGCGAACATAAAGCCCATCCCGACCTCGCGCAAACAGCGCGCCACACCTTCGGCGTCAAGGTCGATCTTCACACCCAGACCCTCAAGCACATCGGCGCTGCCGCAGATGCTCGACATGGCCCGGTTGCCGTGCTTGGCCACCGTCAGGCCCGCGCCAACCGCCACAAAGGACGCGGCGGTACTGATGTTGAAGGTGTGCGCCCCGTCACCGCCGGTGCCACAGGTATCCGCCACGGGGCCGTCCACATAGACCGGCGTGGCCTTCTGGCGCATCACCTCGGCCATGCCCGCGATCTCGGCGTCAGTCTCGCCCTTCAGGTGCAGCGCGGTGAGGAAGGCTCCCATCTGAGCCGAGGTGGCCGTGCCCGTCATCATCTCGTCCATCACCATCGCGGCCTCGGCCTGGCTCAAATCTCGCCCGCCAGCCACAGCGATAATTGCCTCGCGGATGTTCACGCCGATTGCTCCCCAATCCTTAAAAGCGGATGCAGCGCCGTCTCTGTCCCCTCACCCCCTGCCCCTCTCCCTCACGGGGAGAGGGAAGATTCCGCATCAGGATGCATCCAACTCCCCCTCGCCCGTTCATGGAGAGGGGGCTGGGGGGTGAGGGCTGCGCGGCGGCAGATCCCTCATTCGAAAAGTATTCTCCCCAAGCCCCTCGCGGATGATCCGCAGACCTTCCAGAATCCAGGGATCTTGATCCTCGCTAAAGCGGGTCCAGTCTTGGGTGAGCGTCATATCGGGCTGGACGCCAACACCCTCCAGGTTCTTGCCATCGCGTAGACGAAAGCCCTCCTGGGCAACCCAGAGCCGAGCGCCGCCGGTCAGATCGTAGGAATAAATCGTCTCGGTGTTGCCCGCCGACGGTGCGCCGATGACAATCGCGCCAGCCTCGTGCTGAAGGATTCCGGCCAGCAGTTCGGCGTATGACGCGGTGCCGCTATCGATCAGTACCACCAGCGGCACGCCGCGCAGGTTGGGCGCGCTAGTACCGCCGATCTCCAGTGGCCTGTCACCCTGGCGGCTGAAGAAACTGCCCACACGACCGCTCACAAAGTGGTCGAGCAGATCGGTGAGTACCTTGCGCCATCCGCCAGGGTTGTGTCGCAGGTCGATAATCAGGCCGTTCAGGTGTCCGTCCTGGGTCATTGTGTTGAGGGCAGCGGTGGCGAGGTCGGCCATATCATTTACCCAAAGGGTCGTTACCTCCAGATAGCCCACCCGACCGGGCAGCATCCGCGTCTCAGGCGTGATCTGGCCTTCCACCAGCCGCCGGGTGATCACAATATCGCGGCTATCCTCACCTGGGCGCACCACCGTCAGCCGCACCTTGCTCCCTTCTGGCCCCTGGATGTCGGCCTGGGTGTAGAAGACCCCATCGACGGCGACAATACGATCTCGCGCCCGCAAGCCTGCTCGGTCGGCGGGACTATCGGGGAAGATGTGCTGGATCAGCAACGAGTCGGGCAGGGGCAGGGAGATCACGCCGATCCCAACCTGCTCATCGCGACCGCTGCTCAACACATCTTCTTTCTTTGCCGCGCTTGGTGCCAGCAGTCGCGAGTGGTTATCGTCGAGCCGCTGGATCATCGTGCCGAGCAGGCGGTAGAACTCTTCGTCGCTCGTGGCCTGCTCAATCAGTGGCTGAAGATCCTCGCGCACCGCCGCCCAGTTCAAGCCGTGAAAGTCAGCGTAGAGGTAGTTCTTGTTCACGGTTGTCCAGACCTCGGCGAAGATCTGCTGGCGCATCGATAGCGGAATGCTGGTGGGCGTTACATCGACAATGGGGGGCGTCGTGGGGGCAGATGTCGCCGTGACCTGCGCCAAGGTGGGCTTCGGACTCACATCCTCTGGCGGGGCAGGGGTGGCTATCGTCGCAGGAACAACGGTGATGGAGGTGCCGGTTGGCCGGGCCGGAACCGGTGCTGCTTGCGCGCTACAGCCAGCCGAAAACAGGGTCACCGCCACCACGGCTGTGCCATATATCCAGAGTCGCCACAAAGCCCGAGAGTCAATCATAGTTCTACAGTGTGTCCCCTCACTCCGTCGCAAAAGCCGCTGCCAGCACCTCGCCGGCCAGTCGTGCCCCGGCACCGCTGCCTTCGCCCCCGCTCTCGATCATCACGGCCACCGCGTAGCGCGGGCTGTCGAGCGGGGCGAGGGCGATAAACCAGGCGTGGGGCGGCGCGTTCTGCACATGCTCGGCGGTGCCCGACTTCCCGCCCACGGCGATCCCCGGCACATACGTACTCACGACCTTGCCGAACCCGTAGCGCGCCACCGCCGACATGTTTGCGCGCATCGTCTGGGCAATGTCAGTTGACATCGTCCGGCGGATCGACCGCGCCGACTGCTCAATGATCAGGCCGCCATCGGGCCGGGTGATCTTCTGCACCAGATAGGGCCGCATCATCACGCCATCATTCGCCACCGCCGCCGTGATCAGCGCCATCTCTAGCGGGGTGATCAGCAACTGCCCCTGGCCGTAGCCCGTATCGGCCATGCCGCGTGGCTGGTTGAGGAACCCCGGATCGACATAGAGCAGGCTCGTTGCTGTTGGCAGGTCGCTAAACTCACCATAGGTGGACGGTGCCTTCTGCGGTGGGTAGATGTCGAAATTGCGGGCCGTGTCGCCGAATAACTGGGGGCCAAGGCGCACCGCATATTGGGCAAAGGCCGTGTTGCACGAGTAAGCGAAGACCTTCTCCAGGCTCGCCGGGTCGCCGGTGAGCGAGGAGAGCCCGTTCACCGCGTTCACCACCGGCGGCGCGCTCGGGTCGGGCTGGTACTCCTGTGGGCAGGTAATCGTGTTGGGTTGGGCCGCACCCTGGTGTTCCAGGGCGGAGATCGCCGTCAGCGTCTTAAAGGTCGAGCCGGGCGGGTAGAGCCCCTGGGCTGGCCGGTTCAGCAGGGGCTGCCCCGCGCTATCGGCGTTAATCTGCGCCCAGTAGCTTCCGATGCGGGCGTTCTCTGCGTCCCAGTCTTTCGCGCTCGGGTCGAAGCTCAGCCCACGTGGGTCAAACCCCGGCTTTGAGACCATCGCCAACACCGCGCCGGTGCGTGGGTCGAGAACCACGACCGAGCCGGTGCGCTCACCGAGGGCAGTGGCCGCCTGGGCCTGAAGCTCGGCATTGAGCGTCAGCACCAGATCGTTGCCACGCTGCATACCGCCGACAAACTGCTCCTGGATGCGCTGGATCTCGTTACCACGCTCGCCCGTGAGGTACGGCGCGTAGGTAGCCTCCAGTCCGCTCTGGCCGTAGCGCGTACTGAAGAAGCCGAGGATATTGCTGAACACTGCGGGGTCGTAGCTATTTATCAGAGGGTAGGTGCGACGGGCGAACCCGCCCACCGACTCGCTATCAGCCAGCACGATGCCCTTCCGGTCGATGATCCGACCGCGCAACACGCGCTGTGAGTCGAGTACAGGTCGCACATTGCTGGTGGTGCTACCATCTGCGCCCACAGCCACGTATTGGTAGATCGCGTCGGCTTGGACAAACTGCTGCCGGAGTAACTGGAGGCTCAGGAGTCCGAACCCGATCAGCACCACCAACCCCAGGTTGTAGACACTGCGGGTGAGACTGCGCGGGAGGGGCGGCTGACTAATCCATACCGTGAGGCCAACCAGTGGTGCCGACAGCCACAGGCAGATCAGCCAGCGGACATCGGCCTCAAGTGGCTGAAAGATTCCATAACCCAACAGCGCCAGGGCCACAGATACAAGGCCAGCGCGCAACAGTGAACGTCCCCCCATAGACTTTATTCTTCTCTGTTGGCTTTGGGGTAGAGCCCAGGCTCAACTTCTGTTGCTGGTAACGGTAGAGCCAAAGCAACAAAGAGATCGCTACTCCATCGGCAGAGTGGCCCGCACGGTCACGCCGCCGCTTTCTTGCTCGAACACGGCCAGGTGCCCCTCAAGCTCAGACAGTCGATAGCGCAGTGCGCGCAGCGCGTGCATGCCTGGCCGCTCGTAGGTTCCATCAAGGAGCCCAACCCCATCATCCTGAACCGAGAGGCTCACGCTACACGGCTCAAAGGTCAGCGTGATCAGCACACTATGAGCGCGGGCGTGCTGGGAGATATTCAGGAGCGAATCTTGTGCGACACGCAGCAACATCCGATGCTGAATATTGGTGAGCGGTCGCACAACGCCAACGGTTGTAACGCGCATCTCGACACTGTTCTGGTGTCCAAAGTTTATCGCCAATTGGTCGATCATTGAGCAGAAAGATAGGCTCTCAACCGGTGCCGGGTCGAAGATCGCGTGGCGCGCCGTGTCAGATCGGGGGGTGGGTTCCAGCCGGGCGGTTGCTCGCTGCTGCGCCCCTACGCCCACATGATCCACATCGGCGAAGGTGTTGAGCCGCACGACTGCGTTGCTCACCGATCCCTCTGGCGTAGGTGGCGTGCTGTTCGCCACAGCCTGCCGTATATCAGCAGAGGTGTCAGGCTGCTCGCGGCCTATCAGCAGGCGTCCCACCGCGATCCAGCAGCTTGCAAACGCCACCGGCACGACCGCCCGCAGCACCAGCAGCGGCAGACTCATCGCCTCGCCCGACGAGTTCAGCAGCGCACCAAGCAGATCAAGACCGACAAACCCTGTGCTGGCGATGATTGCGCCGCCCCAACCACCCAGGAGCGCTGGCAACACGAGGCTCCCTAGGGCGTATGGCAGAAACGGCAGCGGATCACCCCCGCTCATCCACACCATCACGAGTCCGACGATTATATCGAGCAGCATCAGCAGTGGCCAACGGCGGGCCAGACGCACATAGCGAGGGGCTGTCGCCGTAGCCGCCACAGTGATCACCCCTAGCAACAGCAGCACACCTGCGTCACGCGGCAGGCTCGCAGCAGCCCGGCCAGGCAACGTCAACGAGACACCGGCCAGCACCCATGCCAGCCAGCGGTAGCTGTAGAACGCAGTCTCGCTGTTCCAGCGGGCGCGCCATGTGTCTGCCGAGAGTTTCACGAATCGCCCTTTCTCGGACGAGGGGCCGATGATCGAGGGACGATAGATACGCGGTAGGTTACTCCGGGAACTTGCTACAGTGTAGCAGAAAGGGGGGGCTACGGCAACCCTTTTAGATCACAAGAGTCGCATAGACAATCGCCACAAACAGCCCCCCCCCAAGCAGCACATACTCCATCGTCATGCGGCGCTGGAGCGTCCCCAGTGCGTGATGCTGTAGCAGGCTCGTTGTTACGTAGAAGATCACCAACAGCAGCGTCCCCGCGATTAAGAAGGTTGTCGCCCAATAGTTCAGCGGCCACGTCGCCTCGGCCAGAGCCAACCCCACCAGCACAGCAGTCAGAAAGTCGCCGGGCCGTGGCAGCCAGGCCAGCAGCGCATAGGCGAGCAAGGTCGCTGTTATGCCGATCAGGGTCGCCGAGTAGAGCGTGCGGTATCGCGTGTAATAGACAGCGCTGAAACACCCAAAGGCGATCAGGTAGGCGAGTACCTGGAGCAGCAACTGCGCCGCCTGGCGCACCTGTGGACGGCGATCCAGGGCGAAGTGTTGTCCCAGCAACACCGCCAGCAGCGATCCGCCCGCAGCGATCAGGGCCAGGACGAAGGCCGCCCCCTGAAGTGCGCCGCTGAACAGGCGGAAGAAGGCGAACGAGCCAACGACGCTGAACGAGGGCAGAATCCAAAAGGCCGGCGCTACCTCGATATGGGTAAAGCCCACGTTGATGATCGGGAGCGTGCGCGTCTGGAGCTGCGGGTGGGATCGGGCCAACAGATCAGCCCCTGCGCAGGTGATCATCACGAGCGAGGCGATCAGAAACCACGAGAGCGTCACCGTCGGCAGATCACCGCCGAGGACGATCCGCAACGTGTTCGGGTTGCCATCGACCAAGAAGATCACCGCCAGACCGATCAGGATGACGAAGACCAGCGAGACAATCCGGTCGTAGCGGGGTATGGGTGATGACGTCATCAACTCTCCTCGCGCCGCTGAAGCTGTTCAGCGCTCTGGCGCTGCACATAGAGCGGCGGCACCGCGTAGAGCGCCCGATCAAGATCACTCACCTTCGGGTCAACCTCACCGAGGGACCAGCGCCCGTCTTGCTTAATAATTTGCGTGCCGAACCGCTGCGGGTGCCCACTTTTTACAAGCCAGCGATCCCACGACATCGCCCGCAGTGTCCAGGCTCGCTCCTCGCCCAACTCCGTGGCCCGCCGCGCAAGCATACGGGCCATGCTGTAGTGGTCCTGGGTTTCGCCGCAGAGCATCACCCATGCCGCATGGAAATGATCGCGTCCATCGTGGATCAGTCCTTCGCTGTACATATCGATGACCCGTTGGCAGCGCCGACGTGCCTCTGCCATATCCACGGATCCGATCTGTGCCTCTATCGCCTCACGTGCAAGTCGGACAAGCTCCTCGCTCGGGTCCTCGCGCTCTGGGGTTAGGGCTTCCTCGTCATCCATCGTTGTCCCCGTTCTTTTCTCACAGGGATGACACCAGTGCTTCAGTGTACCACATAGGGTTGCGCATCCTGGGGGTGCGGGCGTCCCGCCTGCCTGAACTCGGATGCGGGCGGGACGCCCGCGCTCCCAGAAACCCACTACGGATTTCTAGGAAGCGGTACTAGTACTACAGTTGTCGTTTGAATCACCCCCCC
>CAIRFY010000572.1 GCA_903877945.1 uncultured Oscillochloris sp.
CTTCGCTTCGCTCAGAATGACAGCGTTACTTTTGCGGTAGTGCCTTTTTTATTGATGTTTGGCGAAAAAGCCGCCAAACATCAACAGGTAGTGGCTCAATTCGGAATGGTGGTCATTCTGAGCGAAGCGAAGAATCCCGACCGGGACGCTGAGCGAAGCGAAGCGTGACATTCGAGATAGATCCACTACCCATCAACAAAGAACGGGATTCGGAGCGCAACCGCTAGGTTAGCCTAGCTGCCCGCTGGCGCAGCAGGTGGTCGGCCAGCACCAGGGCCAGCATGGCCTCGGCTACCGGTACCAGGCGTGGCAGCACGGTCGGGTCGTGGCGACCATGCACCTCTATCGTGGCCGGGTTCCCGTCGCGGTCAACCGTCTGCTGGGGCTGAGCAATGCTGGCCGGGGGCTTGGCAGCCAGGCGCACGATGATCTCCTCGCCAGTGGAGATCCCGCCGAGGATGCCGCCGTGGCGGTTGCTGGTCGTGCCGATGCTGCCGTCATCCCGACGCACAAAGGGGTCGTTGTTCTGCGATCCGCGCAGGCCAATCACGCCGAAGCCTTCGCCAAACTCCACGCCCCTGATCGCCGGGATGGAGAACATGGCCTTGCCAATATCGGCCTGGAGCTTATCGAAGACCGGCTCACCCAGACCGGCGGGCACGCCACGGGCGCGCACCTCAACCACGCCGCCCAGGGAGTCCAGGGCGTGGCGGGCCGCCTCCACGCGGGCCACCATCTCCTCGGCCACCGCCGGGTCGGGGCAACGCATGATGTTGCGCTCGATCTCGTCCTCATCGATCACGTTGGCCCGCAGGTCGCCCAGTTGAAGCGTATAGCCGACGATTCGCACGCCGGAGCGGGCCAGCAACAGCTTGGCGACCGCGCCGCCCGCCACTCGCCCAATCGTCTCGCGGGCGCTGGATCGCCCGCCGCCGCGCCAGTCGCGCAGCCCGTACTTCGCGTCCCAGCTATAGTCGGCGTGGCCGGGCCGGTACAGGTCTTTAATGCTCTCGTAGTGCGCCGACTTCGCATCGCTATTGAAGACCAGCATGCTGATCGGCGTGCCGGTAGTGCGGCCCTCGAAGACGCCCGAGAGGATCTGCACTGCGTCAGGCTCCTGGCGCTGCGAACTAACTTTGCTCTGGCCCACGCGGCGGCGATCCAGCTCGCGCTGAATATCCTCGACCGTCAGTTCCAGCCCCGACGGACAGCCATCAACTGTGCAGCCGACACCCGGCCCATGCGACTCGCCCCAGGTGGTGAGGCGGAAGCTCTGTCCAAAGCTATTTCCTGGCATATATGTGAGGGAGGACAAGGTTTCAGGATGAGCAATGTTACGTTACAGTTCTGTGCGACCCTCACCCCCGGCCCCTCTCCCTCACGGGGAGAGGGGGCTGGGGGGTGAGGGTGGAGCGGCGATAAACTGTAAAGTACCTGCGAACCTTGTCGAACAGGAAAAATAAGGAGTACACCGAGGGCACATCCATAGAAATGCATGCCTGCACCTACAGCACGGGCAGCACCCGAGCGACAACAAACTTCAGGTAGCGCCCCTCGGGGAAGGATACCGGCACCGGGTGGTCGGCGGGCTGGCCCACCTCGTAGATGATCTGGGCGCGGCGCGGGGCGGCAACCGCTGACTCACCGAGCATGGAGCGGAACCCCTCGGGGCCGATCTGGCTGGTGCAACTCGACGTGACCAGCAGACCGCCGGGTTCGATGCAGCGCATGGCCAGGGCGTTCAGCCGGGTGTAGGCGCGCTGGGCGGCGTAGGCACCACCCTTGGTGCGGGCGAAGCTAGGCGGGTCGAGGATCACCATCTGAAAGCGCCGCCCAGCCTTCACGTAGCTATCGAGCAGGCCAAAGCAGTCCTCAGTGATGAAGCTGTGCCGCCGAGCCTCAAGCCGGTTCAGCGCGATGTTATCGGCGGTAGCCTCGGCCAGACCGTGCCCACTATCAACGCTGATCACCGTATCGGCACCGCCGCGCAGCGCGTAGAGCGAAAATCCGCCCGTGTAAGCAAAGCAGTTTAATACCGTCAGGCCGCTGGACAGAGACTCAATCGCCCGCCGGTTTTCGCGCTGATCCAGGAAGAGACCGGTCTTCTGCCCGTGGCGCAGATCGGCGCGGAAGTAGAGTCCGTGTTCCTGGATCACCAGGTCGTCTGGCGGCAGATCGCCCCAGAGGGGCCGCAGACCCGCGACCGCAGGCGGAACGCCGGGATCGCCCTCCTCGTCATCCTGGGGGCGCTGATGCAGGGACACCCCGCGCAGATCCGGGTCACAGCCGCGCATAGCGGCGGCCACCGGGGCCACAATCGCCTGCACGCTCTCGGCGTAAGTATGGATAACGGCGTAATCGCCATAGCGATCAACCACCAGACCGGGTAGGCCATCGCCCTCACCGTAGATCCAGCGGTAGGCGCTGGTGGCCGGGATGCTATTGCGAATGGCGGCGCGGGCATCCCACGCCTCCCAGACCCGCTCGCCGAACCAGTCGGCGTCGGGCACTGCCGTGCGGCTGAACACGCGCACCGCGATGGCGCTGCGCGCATCCCACAGGCCATAGGCGACCCAGCCGCCGCAGCGAACACGCACCCACTGGCCCGAGCGCAGTCGCTCGCCGCCCGACACATGGTTGCGATAGATCCACGGGTGGCCCTGCTGAAGCCGCGCCCGCAGGCTGGGGTCAATCGTAAGTTCGGGGGTGTTCATGGTGGTGTGTGTAGGGGTGCCTGCGCCCCTACACGGTGGACCCGCTCTCTACAATATTACCCTTGCCGAAGGCGGCTTCGGCGGTGCGTGGGCGGATCGCCACATTTCGACCGATGCGTGTGCCATCGGGGATCTTGGCCTGGAGGCCAACTAACGTCAGGCCCGTGTTCAGGCGATCAGGCGCATGATGGTTCGGCGTATTATCCTCGCCGTCGCCCAGCAGCACACCCGCGCCGATCCGCACGCCCTCGTCCACCAGACAGCGCTCGATCACCGCGTCAGGGCCAATCCACGCATCGCCAAAGATCACCGAGTCGCGCACCACCGCGCCGGGCGAAACATAGACCCCCGGCGAGAGTACCGAGCGCACCACGCTACCGTGGACCTGGCAGCCATCGCTAAGCAGGCTATTCTCAACCCGTGCGCCGGTGCCAACCTGTACGCCCGGTCGGTCGGCGCTGGTTGTATGAATCACCCACTCGGGGTCATACAGGTCGAGGGCGGGCGTCTCGGCGAGCAACGCCATATTCGCCTCGTAAAACGCCTGCACCGTGCCGACATCGGCCCAGTAACCCTGGAAATTGTAAGCGTAGGCGTTCGTCTTGCCGACGATCTTGGGCATAATATGCTGCCCAAAGTCCGCGTCGTCATTCTTAGCCAGCAGGTCAAGCAGATACTGCTTGCGAAAGACATAGATGCCCATCGAGGCCAGGCTTGAGGTAGAGCGGCGCGGCTTCTCAACAAAGCGATCAACCCGCCCGTCGCTGCCCACCGAGACGATCCCGTAGCGACGGACATCGTGGGGGCTCACGCTATGCACCGCCATCGTCACATCAGCACCACGCTCCTCGTGAAGCTGGAGCAACGGCGTATAGTCCATCTTATAGATGTGATCCCCGGCCAGAATCAGCACCACATCAACCGCGTGTTCCTCAACGAAATCGCGGTTATAGCGCACGGCGTCGGCGGTGCCGTGCTGCCAGCCACCGCCATCGGGCGTAGGCGAGGGGTGCAGCAGCCGCAGACCGCCCTGGGCGCGGTCGAGATCCCAGGGCCGCCCGACGCCCAGGTGAACATGCAGCGAGCGCGGGCGATACTGGGTAAGGACACCGACGTTATAAATCCCCGAGTTCACACAGTTCGAGAGCGTGAAGTCAACAATCTTGAACTTGCCGCCGAAGGGCACGGCAGCCTCGGTGCGCTCAGCGGTAAGCGTCGAGAGGGCGGGCGAGTCGCCGCCGGCAAGGATTAGTGCTAGGGTTCTCAGCATATTCTCAGCCTATAGGGCGCGGAATGCAAAATGCAAAATGCAAAATGCAAAAGTCGGATGCTTCTCCCATTTTGCATTTTGCATCTTGCATTTTGCATTAAATCGTCTCTCCCGACGCCACATCGCCGCCCGGAAAATCCTCGGTGTCGCGGTCGGCGTTGATCACCACGTTCCGACCGACGCTAATGCCGGGCGGGATATGGGCCGACTTACCGATCACCGAAATCCCGGTGTTGAGCTTATCCGGCTCACGAATATTGGGCACCGTCAGGTCGTCGCCAAAGCCGAGGCGTGCGCCCGCGCCCACCACCACCTGCTTATCGACGATCACCCGGTCGAGTACGGCCCCCGGCCCAATCCAGGTATCATTCATCACCACGCTGTCGCGCACCACCGCCCCTGGCGAGACATACACCCCCGGCGAGAGTACTGAGCGTTCCACCGTGCCACGGATACTACAACCGTTACAAACAATCGACTGGCTGACCCGCGCCTGTGGGCCGACCTTCACCGGCGGGCGCTCCTCGCTGCGCGTGCGGATCACCCAATCCTTATCAAACAGATCGAAGTCCAGCGCCGGGTCGAGCAGTTGCATACTCGTCTCCCAGTACGACTGGATCGTGCCCACGTCCACCCAGTAGCCCGAAAAGTGATGGGCGAAGACCCGATCCTCGGCGACCATGGCCGGGATCACGTTCTTGCCGAAGTCGATCCGTGGCTTATCGTCGCTGCCCTCAGAAAGCCGTGCAACGAGGGCGTCGGCGCTAAAAACGTAGATGCCCATCGAAGCCAGGTTGCCCTTGTCCCGATCCTTCGGCTTCTCCGTGAACTCGACGATCCGGTTGGTCTCATCGGTGGTCATGATCCCGAAGCGGTCGGTCTCATCAAGAGGGACAGGCATCACGCCCACTGTCAGGTCAGACTGGTTGCGCAGGTGCGTGGCGACAATCGCGCCGTAGTCCATCTTGTAAATATGATCCCCAGAAAGGATCAGCACCAGATCGGCACGCCGCTCACGGATGAAATTCAGGTTCTGGTAGATCGCGTCCGAGGTGCCACGGTACCACGACTCATCGTTGCGGCCCTGGTAGGGCTGGAGCAACTGCACTCCGCCACGGGCGCGGTCGAGATCCCAGGGCTTCCCAATGGAGATATGATCGTTCAGGGAGTGAGGCCGGTACTGCGTGAGTACTGCCACATCGAAGATCCCCGAATTGACGCAGTTCGAGAGGGTAAAGTCGATAATCCGAAACTTACCGGCAAAAGGAACCGATGGCTTGGCGCGCTTCTCCGAGAGTACGCTCAGACGAGTCCCCTCGCCGCCGGCCATGATCATCGCGACGACGCGCATAGCGATCCTCTGACACTTTGAGGCTAACCGATGGGCTGGCCCGATTGTACCCCCAAACAGGGGGATGTGCAAAAGACCCGGTCGCCGCTACCCTGGTATAATGAGCGTCAGAAGTGTTTCGCCGACCGTGCCCCCTCACCCCCTGCCCCTCTCCCACACGGGGAGAGGGGAGATTCCGCAGTAGGACGCATCCGACTCCCCCTCTCCCGTTCAGGGAGAGGGGGCTGGGGGCTGAGCGGCGGTGGACTCCTTAATTCGTAACGCATTGCATGTAAAGGCGTTTTCTCTATGAGCAAGAAACGTGTTGCCCTGGTACTCAGCGGCGGTGTGTCGCTGGGGTCGTACATCGCCGGTGCCCTCGACGAGTTGCTGCGCCAGATGGCCCAGAGCGACCAGTACGAGATCGACATCATCACCGGCGCGTCCGCTGGCGCAACCACCGCCGCGATCATCGCCCACGCTCTGCTCTACCGCAATGCGGACACGCTCCTGCACCAGATTTGGGTCGATCAGATCGATAGCTACGATATGCTTGACCCCGATCTCCCCACGGGTACCCCGTTCTCACTGCTCAGCAACCGCCACCTCCAGGAAATCTCGCGCCAGGCGCTGACTCTGCCGCCCGGCTACCAGCCGCGCCGCTCGCCCCTCTGCGCTGACCAACTTGAACTCGCGATGACGATCACCAACCTCGATGCCCTCTCGTACGAGTCGCGGGTGCGCCTCAAAACCGACCGGGCCTCCGAGCCGTTTATCCAGGATCGTCACTCCGAACAGGAGACGTTTCAGCTCGTCAGTACCACCTCGCCCACCGACCCGCTCTGGGGCCGGGTTGCCACCGTCGCTCTGGCATCGGCCGCCCTGCCGATGATCTTTCCGCCAATCGCGATCACGCGCAAGCTCAACGACCAGACCGGCCCCGATCTTGCGGAGTGGCGCAGCAGCGTCCAATATATCCAGTCGCCGGTTCTCAACTCGAACCAGCCGAACATCGGCTCCGCTACCTTCCTCTACGCCGACGGTGGTCTGTTTAATAACTTGCCCATCGACCTCGCCTGGCACTACGTCCAGGCTCACGATGGTGATCAGCCTGACCCGAGCCAGCGGATCATGATTATTGTTGACCCGTCAAAAGATCGTATCCAGACAATCAGCCTCGCTCCACCGTCGCAGCGCGGCACCTACCGCAACCCGTTGATCTACCTGGGCGGGCTGATTATGGCGATGTACCGCGAGGGCGGCACGATCCAGTTTGACCACGAGGTACCGAATTCCTCCAGCCAGGTGCTGGGTGCCTTGCCCGGCGTGGATCGCCCCGAGGTCGAGGCGCTGTACAGTGTTGACCTCGTGCTGCCTGACCCCGATCAGCCCCACCTGATCGGCGCGCACTTGGTCTTCGCCCTCGCCGCCTTCCTCGATTCGTCCTTCCGCGAGTACGACTTTCGGCGTGGTGCCGCCGACGCCCGCGCCGTCGCCCAAAAGCTGCTCGGCCTCACCGCCGAGGTTACGCGGCCCGAGGGCGAGCTGTTCTACACGCCCGACAGCGACCCCCGCTTCAAGCCGTATCCCACCAACTACGCCACGCTCAACCAGATTCCGAGCATCCGCTTCCCCGGCAAGAGCGTGCGCGCCGTCCTGGAGAGCCGCCTGCGCCAGCGTCTCAGCGCGGTCATCCGCAGCTACCCCGTAGGCGACTTCTGGGTATTTAAGATCATCTGGGCAATCGTGCGCTACCCCATCTCCTGGCTGCTCACCGACTATCTCGTCAAGCAACTCCCAGATCATTGGGCACCCGATAGCTGAGGCGTGGCTACCCCAGCCTCGTCAGCGGCGCAATCCCCGCCAGCAGCTTCACCAGCTTACCCTCACCGAAACGCACCGTCAGGTACCACTCAGCACTCCTGTTAATCACCACCGATTCGACAGTGACCACCACGCCCTGTCCAAAGTGCGCGTGGGCCACCCGCTCACCCACACGGTAGTCCGGCACGGCAGGCGCAGGCTTCCCACCCTGCGCTTTGCCAGCGGGCGGCGGCACACAGAGCGCCTCAATCCCCACGAGCGGGGCATCGGACAGTTCCGTTGCCCGAGGTGCCATCTGGCCCCAGAGTGCAGTTTCGGCACCGCTAATCCCGAGCCGGTCACCGGCACCCCGCCGCTGAACCGCCGCGATCAGGCCCATCACCCGCCCGGCGACCCGCCCGCGCTGCCCGTCCGACACCCGCCACCAGCGGGCGATAAACCGCTCTTGGCCAAGCTCACGCGGGAAGGTAGCCACACTCAGCGCCTGCGCCGCCGTCCACCCGACCGGGTCGCCCGCCAGCAGTTCCTCAAGCTCGGCGGCACGTTGCAGCAGCCCCTCAGCCCCGGCAGACACCAGGAACGGCGAGCATCGCATCTCCTTGCCGCTGATCGTATACAGGTGCAACCACTCCCGCGACCGCGTGATCGCCACATACAGCAGCCGCCGCTCCTCCTCAATATCGTCCGCGCCGCCAAACGGGAAGTAGCCCGCATTACAGTGCGGCACCAGCACCACCGGCCACTCCAGCCCCTTGGCCCGGTGGATCGTCCGAATATCCACCGCATCGGCGCGTGGCGCCACCTCGGCGCGCTCCGCCTCCAGATGAGCCAGGTGCGTCAGCAACTCCGCCACCGTCCCCTTCCCCCGCGCATACAGGACGAACGAAGCCACATTCGCCGCGTAGCCTGCCCCCGTCTCCGGGAACCCACTATGCTCGGCCAGAAAATCCTGGTAGCCCAGTTGCATATCCAGCTCCGCCAGCACCCGGTCGGCGGGACGCCGCAGTTGCGCCTCGGCCAACCAGACCAGCAGCCCCGCCAGGTCGCGCAGCGCCACAGCCGTCCGCTCCGAAACCTTCTCGCCCCAGCCCAGCAACGTCTTGCTCAACGGCTGGCCCTGGCGCAGCGCCGCATCCACGCTCTCCTGAAACAACTGACGACTCAGGTAGCGTTTGGGCCGGTTATAGACGCTGCGCCAGCAGAGCATCAGGCGCTCACCCTCCTCCGCCGTAAGTCGCCGCCCCGCCCGCAGCGCCGCGTCATAGCCCGCCAACTCCGGGTACTTCAGCAGATCAGCGATCTCGCGGCGGCGGAAGAACGGCTCATCACCGGCGATCTGGTAGGGAATGTGCGCCGTGATCAGCGCCTGCTCCACCGCCGGGGTCTGCGCGTTCAAGCGCACCAGCACCGCAATCTGCGCGTAGCGATGACCGACAGCGCGGGCAGCGGCAATATCCTCCGCGATCTGCTGCGCCATCACCATCTCATCGGCGGCCTGACGGATGCGCGTCGCCCCGCCAAAGCCCTGCGTAATCACCAGCGCCTTCGGGTGGCGCTCGCGGTTCTGCGCAATCACCCGGTTCGCCAGCACAATCTGCCCAGCCCGACAGCGGAAATTGTCGGTCATTTCATACACCCTGGCCCCATAGCGCTGCGCAAAACCCCGGAAGAAGACCATCCTGGCCCCCCGAAACCCGTAGATCGTCTGGTCATCGTCACCGATAGCCATATAGTTCCCGTGCGCCGCCGCCAGCATATCCAGGATCTCCGACTGAGCCAGATTCACATCCTGAAACTCATCCACCAGCAGCGCGTCGTAACTGCGCTGCCAATGGTCACGCAACTCCGGGTGGCGCATCAGCACCTCCCAGCCCAGCAGCAGCATATCGTCAAAGGTAATCCACCCCCGCTCGCGGCGGATCTCCTCGTGAAGCGCATACATGTCCAGGTACCAAGGCAGATCAGGCGGTGCCTCAGCCAGCCCCGCCACCTTGCGCGCCTCCGGTGGCAGGCTGGCCGCAGCCAACTCCGGGTAGCGCAGGTTCCCCTTACACACCCCGATATAGTTCAGCAGATCCTGCTCATCCATACCGTCCAGTTCATCAGCGGCCACCAGACCACGCTTACGGGCCAGGTCACGCGCCGCCCAAAGGATCTGACGCTCCTCGCCGCCGGTCTTCAGCGCATCCTGAGCCAGCCGGGGCATCCAACCGCCGCCGGAGGCGTGGCGCACAATCTTATAACCCAGAGCGTGCAGGGTATGGCGGGCCACAGCCCGGCAATGCGGCCACGGCTCCAGAGCGCGGCCAATATCGTCCACGGCGGACTTATTAAACGAACTGACCAGAATC
>CAIRFY010000573.1 GCA_903877945.1 uncultured Oscillochloris sp.
CCATCGTGTGCTCATTGTGTCTTCCCTCCGCCTGCGTCTGCGGCGCTCACGCGCGGCGACGGCTCGGCGGATGCCCCCAGCCTCACGGCCAGGAGCGAACTCCAGCATTGTGTTTCGCATCAGTTGGTAAGGTACGACGGGCGCTGTGACAGCCACAAGGCGTAAAAAAGCGGTGCAGGCCGAAGCTCTGCCCCGTTCTCCATTCCTTCATTTGGCCTTGAGCGTTCCGCCGAAGCGGCCGTCCTCGTCACAACTCTGTCAGTCTATCATAGCTTCGGCAGCGTGTCAAACGACTTGAATGACTTGCTGTACTGGGCCGCGTTCAACTGACGAGGCGTAGTATAGCAACGTGTGTCGAATCTGTCAAATGCTGTACGAGGCGGATGCCCGCAGCTTGCCCAGGGCGATCTGAAGATCATCGGGCAGGGGCGAACGGAACTCGCGCCACTCCCCGCCGCCAGGCAGGCGAAATCCGAGTTGCTGCGCGTGCAGGAACTGCCGCCCCAGGCCGAGGTTCGGTCGGCCCTTGCGCGCCCCGTAGAGCGGGTCGCCGAGTACCGGTCGCTGGATATGCAGCAGGTGGACGCGGATCTGGTGGGTGCGCCCGGTTTCCAGGCGCAGTTCCAGCAGGGTGTAGGCTCCCAGTTCCTCGACTACGCGATAGTGGGTGCGCGCCGGTCGGCCCTGCGGCGTCACCGCCATGCGCAGCCGGTCGCTCGGGTGTCGCCCCACCGGCGCGTCGATCACACCCTCACTTTCCTTAAAGCGGCCCTCGGCCACCGCCAGGTAGATCTTGCGCATCTGCCGTTCACGCTGCTGGTCGGCCAGGTCGCGCAGCGCCACGTCGTTGCGGGCCACCACCAGCAGTCCCGAAGTGCCCGCATCGAGCCGGTGGACAATGCCGGGCCGCAGGTCGCCAGAGACGTGCATGTCAGGGTAGCGCGCCAGCAGCGCGTTCACTAGCGTGCCGCCAGGGTGCCCTGGCGCGGGATGAACAACCATCCCGGCGGGTTTATCCACCACGACCACATCGGCATCTTCATAGATGATCGACAACGGAATGGCCTCGGGGATCAGGGCCACCGACTGCGGCGGCGGCACCGCCACCGCCACCGTATCGCCCGCGCACAGGCCGTGGCTGGCCCGCATAGGCCGACCATTCACCGTGATCTGGGCATCGGCGATCAGATGCTGGACGTAGGAGCGCGAGAACACGGGCAGCGCCCGCGCCACATAGCGGTCGAGCCGCTCACCCACCGATTCGGGTTCCACCGTCAGGTTGTAGCGTATCACGTTTATCCTGCGATCTGGAGTAGGGCAGGGCTGTTGCAAAGATACCCTCCGGCCCTCACCCCTGCCCCTCTCCCTCACCGGGGAGAGGGGGCTGGGGGGTGAGGGCTGACCGGCGACAAACGGTAAAGTATCTGCGAACCTTGTCTAACATTAATGATTTTTACCCGGCCAGGAGCGCGTGGAAGGCCACGTTAAACTCGGCGGGCTTCTCCAGATAGGGCGTGTGCCCACACCCGTCAAGCACCAGTTCACTGAAGTAACCACCGGCCTCGGCGTAGCGCTCCAGCACCCGGCGGGTCTGGCCGACCATTGGCTGCGGCGGATAAACCTCGTCACCCGGCCAGCCGGGGATGACGCCCAGTTTGCCCAGGGTGCCGATCTCGAAGACACTCCCATCGGCGACGATCTGGTCGTTGGCCCCGCGCACCCAGAGGACCGGCGGCTTGGGGCTGGCCCCGATGATCTGCGCGACGCTGTCCCCCACGTACTTGGGCGAGAGCGCGTTGTTGGGGCCGAACACGCCCGGCCCGACACCCGGCCAGTTCTCGCTCACAACCTTATCGCCGGGATGGTTATCGGGCCGCACCTTGATGCTGAGCAGACCCGAGAGTACCTCCTCCTCGCGGGCGGCCCTGAAGGGCGGCTTCCAGTAGTAGGTATTCATAACCACCCGTGGGGCCGACTGCGGATTCTCCTCGCTCCGGTCGCCCTCGCCCTCGCGGCGGGCAAACTCGGAGTTGACCAGCCCAGCACCCGAGCCAGCGAAGTCGGGCCAGGTTGGCGTGCCGTCATGATCCTTGGTACCGCCGAATCCGTAAGGCGAACCGGGGGCCGCCAGGGTGACGCTGATCAGGCGCTCAGGTATCGTCGCCAGCATAGCCCAGACCACCGAGCCGCCCAGGGAGTGCCCAGCGATATGGAAGCGCCCGATGCCGAGAGTGTCCATCAGGCCACGCAGGTCGTCGGCCCAGTCACGACAGCCACGGGTGGCGTCAATCGGCGTAAACTCGGTGTCGCCATAGCCGCGCAGGTCGGGGGCGATAGCGCGGAATCCGGCGGGCAGAGCCAGCATCGTCTCCTCCCAGAACGTGGCACAGGAGTTATTGCCGTGGACGAAGAGCACCGGTACGCCGTCAGTCGGGCCACTGAACCGAACGTGAACCTGAAGCCGGGGGGTGTCCACCATCTGCGAACTGATGCCGTCCATCAGAGGGATTGTGTTCACTGTTGAGTCCTTTCGTTCCTAAGCCACGGTTCAAACCAGCGTGACAATTCAGCGACGAAACGATGACGCGGTGAGGCGCTCCGTATCGCCTCATCGCCTCGTCGCATCATCGCAAAACTGTCACGCTGAATGTGTCCATTTTGAAACATGCCTAAGCCACGGTTCAAACCAGCGTGACAATTCAGCGACGAAACGATGACGCGGTGAGGCGCTCCGTATCGCCTCGTCGCCTCGTCGCATCATCGCAAAACTGTCACGCTGAATGTGCCCATTTTGAAACATGCCTAAAGCTGAAATCTGGCACCTGAAACCTTGTCTAATTCTGAAACTATCGCGCCAGGTTCAGCGCCAGCAGCCGCGCCAGGATCTCGTCGTCGCTCAGGTCGCTCGGCCAGCCGTAGGCGGCGCATACCGCCGCGTCCAGTTGGGCGTGGGCGTGGGCCAGCCAGGTTGGCCGGGCGTTGTAGAGGTTCGTCAGCGTGCGCTTTTTTAGCTCGGCCTCGTCAGCGCCTTGCGGGTTGAGCCAGTTGGTGCGTAGCTCGACCAGCCGCCGTGCCGCCGCTGCGATTGCCTCAACCTGGGGGTTCGCTTCTGGCTCCTGGCCCGGCGGCCACGGGAAGGGGTAGGTTTCGAAACAGGTCGTGTTGTTGTAGGTTACGCTGTTCCCATCGCCGTGCCGTGATGATGTGGCCAGCGACCACACCTCATGCACACGCGAGTGCAGCACGCCGAAGAAGTAGTCGTCAGCGCGGGCAACAACATAAAGCCGACTATCAGGAAGTGTACGCCCATCTGTCCAGATAAACATGCGGTGCTTCGAAACACGGGGCGTACAGATAAATCGAGACAGGTTCTGAACCGCCACACGGAACCCCGGTACCGTTTCGCCGTGATGCCACCAGTAAAGGCGTCGCCGTTCACGATTATTGATATCACGTTCGGACTTAACGTGAGCGCGGACATATTCAAAGGGCCGCTCATACAGCGCAGCTTCACCCTCTGTCATCTCCCCAAAGTCAATGATGAACATGCCCCGTGGTCGCCGCGTAATATCAATGCCGTTGATCCAGGGCACAACCACATCGGTATTGGGTCGGCCATTCGGATTAAGCGGTGCGCTCAACATTTGCACTGCGACCTCAGATGCAATATCGAACGCGCCGACCTTTACCGGGCCTTGGAAACATAAGCCAGCATTCCCGTTAAGTCGCTTTGTCTTCGTCAGATCAAGCTCGCTGGTGAGGTTCGCGTTGATACTCTGCACGGCTATGCCGTTAAGTTCGCGCACCGTCTCTTTGTTTGCATCAAAGCCAACCATTGAGACACGCACCGCTGCGCCATCAAGTACCCATGCACGATCCGCCCAGCCCATAAAGATGTCGCCGCTCTGCTTGATCTGCTCCAGTACCTTACGGTTGGCCCCGGCACGAATTGATTGGGTCGCCAGTAGCCCGGCCCGCTTCACGCTGCCCTGCGCAATTAGCGCCCGCGCCCGCTCAAACCAGTAGGTGACAAGGTCGGCCCCACCTGGAACACGACCCTTATACAATGCACGAAGCGCATCGATATAGCCATCGCCTAGCTCGGCGCGCATTTTCTTATCGCCCAAAAACGGCGGGTTGCCCACAATTACATCGGCCTCGGGCCAGGCTGGCTCAACCGGATTCCCGGCCTCGTCAAAGGCCAGGATCGCGTCCATCTGGCGGATCATATCGAGCGGCTTGAGGATCGGCTCGCTGGGTGCGCCAAAGCCGTTGTCGCGCAGCCATTGGATGTAGCCGATCCAGACGGTGATCTGGGCCAACTCGTGGGCGTACTCGTTCACCTCTATGCCGCGCAGTTGCTCGGGCGAGACGCTGGGGAAGAAGCTGCCGACGGCCAGGTCTTGGGCCAAGGTAATCACGGACTTCTCTAAGTCGAGCAACTGTTTGAGCGCCACATACAGGAAGTTCGCACTGCCACAGGCCGGATCAAGCACGCGGGTACCGGCGATCTCTTTGGCGAAGCCGGTCAGCATAGCCCGTAGTTCATCCTGAAGCCGGGCGGCGACACGCTTGTTGGCGGCATCGCGGCGGACGGCGAGAGCGCGGGCCTGAGTCTCAACTTCGGCCCAACGGCGGCGCAGCGGGGCCATCAACACCGGCTCAATGATCAACAGAATATCGTCGCGACTGGTGTAGTGCGCGCCAAGCTGGGCGCGCTTGGCCGGGTCGAGCGAGCGCTCAAAGAGCGTGCCGAAGATCGCCGGTTCCACGTACGACCAATCCAGGTCGCTGGCCCGCAACAAGATCGCCACCCCATCGCTATCCAGCGGCAGCACCGTATCATCATCGAAGAGCCGCCCGTTGACGTGCGGGATGTCCTGCATCCCGTAGAAGCCGCCGGTGGTCATCTGGGCAAAGAGCGTGCGCAGTTCCGCCACAAAGAGCGGTGCGCGATTTCTCGTCACCGCAATCAACTGCGAGAAGAGGTGATTGGGTAGCAGGCCGACATCCTCGGCGAAGAGACAGAACAGGATACGGATGAGGAAATGCGCGATCCGCTGCGGATCTTCGCCATACTTACGCAGCAGTTCAGCCAGCTTGGCAAACTCAGCAGCAGCCTGTTCCGTTACCTGGACAGTGTTCTGCGGGGCGCGGAAGACATCGGGGTTCGTGAAGACAGCGCGCAATTTCTGGAGGCCCACCGTCGTCAGCAGGCTATCGAAGCTGAGGACGATCACCTGCTTGACCGTGTTGGTGAAGTTGGTATGGATCTGGATCGTCTCCATATCGGAGACAACCAGCAGCGGCGGGTTCTGCAAGCTCTCGCGGTACTGGAGCAACTGCTGGTAGGCTTTATTGAGGTTGGCGTGCTTGCCCTTGTACTCCCAAGCGAACGCCCCGCGCTTCCAGACATCGGCCCAGCCCTGGCCGCCCTTCTGCATATCGGCCCCAGCCTCAAAAGTATAGTGCGGGCCGGAGGGATCTTGCTCCACTGGGGTGGGGTAGTCAATCAGACGGCAGAGGTCAATAAAATGCTCCTGGTAGCCCGACTTTTCCTTAACCGTGGCCTGCCTCCACTTCTGGACGAACGCCTGTGGGGTGAGCGCGGTCATAAGCGAGGGGACTTTCTACTGCTCAGCGGCGGGCTGCCGCGAAGAGTATAGCATAGCCGATCCACGGATGGGGCAGAAACGTGATCGGAGTGGATCATGCCATCACGTCCAGTAATGATGCGGGTCGAGCGTCACCGTAGCCGGAGGCTTCAACCCCCTGGCGGCGAACTCCTTAATGTAATCATGCTCAGGGCGAGCATGAGCCAGAAGGCGAAGGCGAGATCCGGCCAGAAGTAGAACGAGTCTACTAGCCCGTGGACGAGGGCCGCCGTCATTGCCGCCGCCGCCCCGATCCGCAGGGGCGTGCCCATATGCTGAATCACGCGCCGGTAGAAGATCACGAGCAGCCATACGAAGGCCAGCAGGCCCAGCGGCCCCATGCGTAAGGTGATGTCGAGCAGCAGGTTGTGCGGGTGGGCCGTGTGGATCTCGTTCGTGCCCACGAGCGCCGGGTCGATGTACTGCGGGTAGAGCCGCCCAAACTGGTCGAGCCCGATGCCGAGGGGGTGGTCGCGCAGCATGGCCAGGGCCGATGCCCAGGTCTGCACCCTGATTCCGCTGCTGGCGCCGAGCAGGTTGAAGCGCTGTACATTCATGGACAGCAGGGCTAGACCGCCGAGAACCGCCAGACCGCCGAGGGCCAGGAGCGGCAGCAGGATGCGTCGGGGCGGCAATAGGCGCGAGGGAACCAGCAGCAAGGCCAGGGTCGCCGCACCCGCCGCCGCGCCCAGGTAGGCTCCCCGCGAGAACGAGACCAGCAGCCCGCCCAGGCAGAGCAGCGTGACCAGCAGCGTCGGCCAGGATCGGCGGATGCGCGCCATGCCGCCCGGCCCGTCCCAGAAGGCCACATGGGCCAGGGCCGCCGCCAGCGGCCAGAATCGGCCCATCGCTAGGCCGAGGTTGTTCGGGTGGCCGTAGATCCCGGTCACGCGCAGTACACCATCGACCGGGATCATGTCGCTGCTGAAGCCCACCTTTGTGCCGATCAGCGGGGCCAGGTTCAGTCCGAGAAACTGGAGCACGCCGACCAACCCGCTTATCGCTCCGCCCGCCAGCCAGAATCCGACAATCAGCGTGGTGTAGCCCGACCCGCGTCGGCGTGCGTAGAAGATCAGCAGTCCAAAGAAGATCAGCGGCTCGATGATCAGCCAGCGCAGTTCGCGCAGGGCCGAACCTTTGTCTCCGGCGATGGCAAAACCCCACAGGCCAGCGAGGAAGAATAACCCTAGTGGGGCGAGCGAAAAAAGATCCTTTCGCTCGCCCCACATCTCTCTTACCCACCTCACACTCGCCCCAGCCAGAGTGATCAGCAGCACCACCTCGTGCAGCGGCAGGTAGATCCCGCTGTCGCGAATGCCGAAGCGGGCGTCAAACAGGCCCTTGGGCATGAAGTAGAGCGTCACCGTCAAGGGCACATAGGCCAGAGCCAGGTCGGGTCGCCAGAGGGCCAGGGGCATAAAGATCGCCAGGCCCAGAGCGGTGATCGGCAGTTGCGCCGAGGCCCGGTAGGCGATGATCAGGCCAAGGCCCATCGCGATCAGAGTCAGCGTGTCGGGACGAGACGGGGGAACTTCTACGCGATCCTGCCGCATGTCTTATGCCTTCTTTGACAAGGTTCAATCCAGCTTTACCGTTTGTCGCCGCACCGCCCTCACCCCCTGCCCCTCTCCCTCACGGGGAGAGGGGAGA
>CAIRFY010000574.1 GCA_903877945.1 uncultured Oscillochloris sp.
CCGTTTACGGGCCGGGCGCTCGATGTGACGGGACGAGTTTTGCGGTATGGCATCTCAGGGCTTTGGGTACGCCTCTCGACTTCCGTAGAGATGTGGGTAACGATATGCCCTCACGGGGAGAGGGGCTGGGGGGTGAGGGTTGAGCGGCAATCACACGACTTTGCAACAGCCCTGGTTGACGCCCGATCCCGCCAGACCTATAATTGACCCACTTCTGCCCAAAGGCACCCAGCACATGAGCGACTACGACGACCTGATCCACAACCTGCGGGCACGCGGGCACCGGCTGACCCCCCAGCGGCGGCTTGTGCTTGAGGCCCTCCAGCACGGCGGTCACCACATGAGCGCCGATGAGATCGCCCAGACGATTACCGCTCGCTACCCGAGCATCTCGGTCGATCCAACCACCATTTACCGCACCCTGCGCTGGCTGCGCGACGTGGACTTGGTCAGCGAGACGAGCCTGGGCCAGAACCATATGCTCTACGCCCTGCTCAGCCACCACGATCATCACCACCTGGTTTGTGAGATCTGTAACATGGTGATCGAAATTGACCCGCTCATTCTTGAGCCCCTGCGCCTGGAGCTTGATACGCGCTATGGCTTCGCCGCCCGCCTCGCCCATTTCTCCATCTTCGGGCTTTGCGCCACCTGTCGAAGCACCAACCCAGCGCCGCGATGATCGGGAGGGCCGCATGAAAATAGCGACGACCATCGTCCTGTTGGCTATCGGGTATTGGCTATCGGCGCTGCTCGTCGCCGCGCCCCCGAGCCTCGCCCAGAGCGGCTGCGCGACCACGGCGGCCCCGCCCCCGTTCGTCGCCTCCCCAGCCCTCAGCCCCAGCGGAACCATCGGTCTGCGCCACGCCGCCAGCCTTGGCGGCAACACCAACGCCGTCGCCTCCCTCGCCGGAGGCCAGACCATGCTCTTCAACCGTGGGGCCGATTTTGGGGCATTCAAACCAGCTTCCTCAGATTTTAACCAGCTTCACCTGGATGCCCGCGTTCAGAAAATCGCGGTGGGACTCAACGCCCTCTACCTGGCCACTGGCTCAGGCGGTCTTCAGATCACGAACACGGACGCCACCCAGCAACTTGGCCTCCTGCGCACGCCGGGGCTGGCGGCGGCCATCGCCCTCGACGGCCCCCGCGCCTACCTGGCCGCAGCCGGGCCAGGCGGCGGCCTCCAGGTCGTCAACGTGGCCGACCCGGCCCACCCCCAGATCCTCAGCAGTACCCCAACCTACGCTTCCGCCACGGCCATCGCCTACGCCGGTGGCCTCGCCTACGTCGCCGAGGGCTTGAGCGGCGGCATCGAGATCTTCGACGTGACCAACCCGCTCTCGCCAACCCTGCGCGGCAGCCTGATCACCCCCGGCTACGCCGGTGGCATCGCCCTCGACGGCCCCCGCGCCTACGTCGCCGCCGGTACGTGTGGCCTCCAGGTACTCAATGTGACCGACCCGGCCACGCCGTCCATGCTCGGTGCCGTCGCTACCGGCGGCGACGCCCAGGCCATCCAGATCAGCGCGGGCCGAGCCTACGTCGCCGCTGGCGCTGCCGGGCTGCTGCGCTTCAACCTCATCAGCACCCTGCCAACACTCGTGACCCAACAAAACTTCGGGCCACTCGCCCCGATCAGCGATGTTTTTGTAGACGGCCCAACCGCCACCCTCGCCGCCGGGCCGTCGGGCGCGATCACCATTGACATCAGCAGCGACGGGAGCCTGCCCACCATCGCCACGGCCCCCACTCTTGGCGGCGTGCGTGCGGCCAGGGTTTCGGGCGACAACGTCTACCTCGCCCTCGGCGATGGCGGCGTTGCCGCCGTCAGTACGGCCCTCACCGACACCCTGATCCTCAGCCGCAGCATCACCGCAACCCCGGCCCTCAACCTCGCCATCGGGTCAGCCATCAGCGGGACAACCACGATCTACGCGGCCAGCGGCAGGGCCGGGCTCTCCGTGATCCAGACCGCGCCCACCGGCATCCTCACCACAACCGGCACGCTCACCGCAACCCGCACCATCTCCCTCACCGGCACCATCGGCGCGATCCTCGTCAACGGGGCCAGCGCCTACGCGGCAGCGGGCGACGCCGGGGTTCACATCCTCCGCCTGACTGACCCCCTCAGCCCAACGCTTCAGACCACGGTGGACACGCCAGGTGCCGCCCTCGCCCTCGCCCTCGACAGCGACCTGCTCTACGTGGCCGATTTCAGCGGCCTGCGTGTGATCAACCCACTCACCGGGGTCATCATCGGCAGCTACGACACACCCGTCGGCACCTTCGTGCGCGGGGTCGTTGTGTTCGCCGGACGCGCCTACCTCGCCAGCAGCAGCGGCATCATCACCCTTGACGTGACCGCCCCGACGCAGCCCACGTTTCTCTCCCGCACCGATCCATTCAGCGCCTACGACATAGCTCTACGCGGCACGCTGCTCATCGTCGCCGCCGGCAAAGACGGAGTCCTCGCCTTCGACCTCAGCGGCGCGTCTGGCCCGCGCCTCACCGGCATCTACGACACGCCCGGCACCGCTCTCGGCGTCACCTTCGACGGCGACACCATCCTCGTATCCGACAACGACGGTGGCCTGCTCCGGCTCACGGTGATCGCGTTGCCCTATCAGGTGTGGATACCCGAGGTTTCACGCTGAGACATAGTTTCAGAGTGCCCAATTTTACATGGCAGTCTTACACGGCCCTCACCCCCCAGCCCCCTCTCCCCGTGAGGGAGAGGGGTTGGGGGTGAGGGCTGCCCGGCGACAAACTGTAAAGTATCTGCGAACCTTGTCTGAGCTGAGAATATGCCTCTATCAAGCGATTTTCCTAGCACCATCACCATTGACGGCACCGAGTTGCACCTGCGCGTCGAGCGCAAGGCAATCAAGAACGTCAACGCACGCATGGGCGAGAGCGGCATGCAGGTGAGCGTCCCGCTGCGCCTTGATCGCGCCGAGGCTCTACGCATCATTGACGAACTCGCCCGTCGGCTCCTGCGGCGTCAGCGCGCCCACCAGATCAACCGCGAGGACGACCCCACCGAACTGGCCCGCCGCATCGCCCAGCGCTTCCCCAAGCCCCCCGAGGTACGCAGCGTCGAGTTCACCACCGTCGCCAGTACGTGCTGGGGCTCCTACAGCCCGCGTACCCAAAGTATCCGCCTGAGCGCTGTCCTGCGCCACATGCCGCCCTGGGTGCTAGAAGCCGTCGTCGCTCACGAACTGGCCCACGCCATCTACCCCAACCACAGCCCGGCCTTCTGGGCGCTGCTGCGCAGCGTCTATCCCGACACCGACCGCGCCAGGGCCTTTCTCTCCGGCGTCACCTGGCTCGCCCACGCCTGGGAACACCTGCCGCCCGTCGAGCGATCCCAGCTCGCCGCCGAGCGTGAGGAATAGATCTGTGGCCGCTGAATCCCGCTACCCCATTCCCGCCGGACGCGCCCACATTGAACTCACCATCATCAACTCGCGCTTCATCGCCGACGCCGCGCCCACCCCCGATGTCGCCACCGCCAAGGCATTCATTGGCGAGATCCGCGCCGCCGCCCCCAACGCCAGTCACCACTGCTTCGCCTACCTCGTCGGCTACGGTGCCAGCGTCACCGCAGGCATGAGCGACGACGGCGAACCAGCGGGCACCGCAGGCCGACCCATGCTCGCCGTGCTACGCGGTGCCGACTTGGGTGATGTCACTGTCGTGGTGACGCGCTACTTTGGCGGGACACTTCTGGGAACCGGGGGGCTCGTGCGCGCCTACGGCGACTGCGTAAAGGCCGTGCTAGAGGCACTGCCACGCACCGAGCGCGTGGAGCTACGCGGCCTGCTCGTACGCGCAGGCTACGCCGACTACGCGGCGATCCGGCGTGCCCTCGAAGCCCACAGCGCCACCATCGAGGCCGAAGACTTCGCCGCCGATGTAAGCATCATCGCACACCTGCCCGCCGACGCCTACGCAACCTGCATCGCCGCCCTCGCCGAACTAAGCGCCGGCAGGGCGATGGTCGAGCCCCTGTAAACGCAGGGCTTCATCTGCGCCGCTGGCAGTTTTCATAGATGGCACCACGCAACGGCACGAAACACGCATAAAAAACGTACCCATTTTCGATCCGCGCCAGCGGCGTCAGGTGCGAGCCATGTTGGGCGGCGGGTTAACAGTAATGTGCTTTATTTACTTCTAGAGAAGCCTGAAATTACTTAACGTGTAAATATTTTTATGCCGCGAAGAGCTATGCACACGTTTACACCGTAGGAAAATCAAGCGGAAGATCGTTAGCGTCTTCTGCCAATTCTACTTTTTCATAGATGTCTTTGAGTGAAAGTATACATGTAATTGACTCAATTTGGATGCTTGCATCGGTATCACTTGCTTCTTCAAAAAGCCACTGCCCATTTTCTTGCCGAGTATAATGTTCAATATGTTGCCGATCCTGAGCGATCAAGACATAATCGCGCAATGTCTCAATTGCTCGATAGTGACGAAACTTCACACCGCGATCATACCGCTCGGTCGATGGTGATAATACTTCGATAATAACGATTGGGTTCGTGAGTGTGTCACGTTTTTCATCAACGAATTGCGGTTGTCCACACACAACGACGATATCAGGGTAGGTATTCAATCCTGTTCGAAGTATTTTTACCCGCATATCACTGGGATATACGCGGCATGGTTTTCGGCGGAGTTGTCCATGTAAGGATGCAATAAGATTTCCTGCAATAAGATTATGTGATTCTTTGGCTCCCGTCATTGCATAGACGTGTCCATCATAATACTCACTTTTTGTCGTGCTGCGGCGCTCGTGTTCAAGATACGCATCTTCGGTAACGTACTGCCGAGGTTGTGCGGTCATACGATGTACTCCTGTATACAGCGAGTCGGACGGCATTGGAGCGCGGGCGTCCCGCCCGCATCCGTTCCCGGCGGGCAGGACGCCCGCGCTCCCAGGAACCCGGTACGATGTACTAGGTTCTCGACGCCCGCGCCCGGCTAATAACGTCTCGCACCGCCGTCAGCCAGCCCTCTGGGAAGCGGGCCGGGTCACTCATCCACTTCTCAATACCTGCCAGGGCGTGAGTGATCCCGGCGTGTTCATCAGCAACCGCCGACGCCAGCAGGCCGCCACAGTTGGGCATCCATGCGCGCCACTCCGGCCCCACATGCTCGTAGAAAGCATTGTCAAGACTCACCAGAGCCGCGTCGCTAATACTGGCGCGGCGCTCATGCGCGAGCATCTGCACTGCCCCGGTGAGAGTGGCATAGCGGTCACGGTTGGCAGGCAGAACGTGGACAAGTTCCTCATACAGCATCTGGAGGTAACACTCCATGTGCCACTGGGGCATACCACGCATCGAGAGCAGGCGCGTGAGCCACTGGATCTGATGATTCACGCTGTCCTGACTCTCGGACGTGAGCGATAACAGCCAGCCCGCATCGCTCCAGCAGAACTTGCGGCCACGTGTACCATAGCGCTGGTCAATATACGGAAACAGCCGCGAAATACGCTCATACGCCCGCATCATCGCCTTAATCTCGTCGAGATCGCCGGTGATCGGGTGATTGCCAGCCAACGGGTTGAGCAATGTCGCCAGTTCACTGGTCGGGTTCTCATTCAGCGGGTGCAGCAGGTAGATCACCTGTTCAATTCCGTCGAGCGTCTCACGAGCCGCGAGTATCACCTGCTGATATGCCTCCGGTTCAAGCGGGATGACATTCAGACTTTCGGCGAACTGCGGCCAGTGCGCCTGCCCCCAGCTATCAAAGCTCGCCAGATAGCTTACGCCACTCGCACTGCTCAACCGCAGGGTATGCACCAACTGCTCACAGATAGCGCTGCCGCCCATATACCAGGTGGCAAGGGCATACGCACTGCCCAACAGCGAGCGTGGGTCAAGGATTGCCCGAAGCCGAATATGTTCAGCCAGCACCTCGGCACCAAGCTTTGCCGCAGGGACATCATGGATCTGCGTACCCGCAAAGACGGCACTATCTTGCTGCAAGAGCAACTGTTTATGCAGATCCCGCCCCCAGATCGTGCGCAGCGCATAATCGCTCGTCTGCACCATCACCTGCTCGAAGGTATCATAAACGGTCGCCAGACTACGCAACAACGTGACATAGCTGACGGTGGAGAGCTGATGCGCCGCGACCGCCTCAAAAAATGGTAGCCCGCCGATCCGCACATTCTGGTCATACGTGGCAGCCTGAAGCATCTCGGTCATAGGTGTTATCTGTGGCATACATACCCCTGTATCTAGGCATGGGACGAACTCATCACTATGTCGTGTATCTGCGCGCTACGCCGACATCGCATCGATAGAGATGGTATACGAGTCCAGGCCAAACTCATCACGTCGCCGAGCCGCCTCCAACAACAGCTCCTCGCAGGTAGCCGCCATCGTCGCAGTCGGGCTCGTATAAATCGGAGCGACCGTGAAAAGCCCCGAATCCCAACTAGCAATGCGGTACACCGCCTCGTCGCCTTCCAGCCCATCACAGGTAGCCGCCACAATCAAGCCCTCCCAGATCCAGATAGCAGCCGTGATCTGACCACGGCGAGCCGCCAGATAGACCGAGCGCTGCTCCTGGCAAAACGCCTGCAGGAGCGTCGGCGGACTCAGCAGCGAGAAGGAGCCATGTACATACATATAAACATCTCCGTTGACATCGACCGTCCGTTTCAATTTTACAGAGATCGTCGCACCTGCATGACCACCGCGTTCATAATCGCCTTCAGCGTATCGAACACACCATTCCCACGCAGCGCCGATGCCTCAAAACAAGGGCGCTGCTGCACACCGAGCTGATTCCGCAACTCGGTCGCCGATATGACGTGCGGCAGATCGCGCTTATTAAACTGCACAATGATCGGGAAGGTGCTGATGTCGTGCCCTAGCTCGATCAGGTGCTGCTCCATGGTGTACCAGGACTCCTGGTTCTCCGCCATGCGCCCCGCCTGCGAGTCGGCCACGAACACAACCCCGTCGGTGCCCTGGAGGATCAGGCGGCGGCTCGCCGCGTAGTAGACCTGGCCGGGCACGGTATAGAGCTTAAACTTCGGCTTAAGGTTGTTTACCTTACCCATCTCTAGTTGGAGAAAATCGAAAAGAAGTGTACGGTCTTGCTGGGTTTTCAGCGAGATCAGCCGCCCACGCAGGTTGGCCGGAGTACGGGCGTGGATGTACTGGAGATTTGTGGTCTTCCCGCTCAGCGCCGCCCCATAGTAGACGATCTTTAGGTTGAGCTCACCTAGCGCCCAGTTGATGAACATGGCAGCCTCATAATGTCACAGCCGAGAGGGGATCGGTCACCAGATATTGTCAATATGGGCAGCAAATGATCGCTCAAAATCCTCGGAGATCGCATCAGGCGGAGGAACCATCGCCGCGCTGCCGACAATCGCCAAGATTTTGTCGCTTGATCGCTTAATCGCCAGCCGCGACCAACCCAAAGGAACATCGCGGGTCGTCGCGATCAGCAACAGCAGCGCCTCGCCAACCCGTGAGATCAGAATAGTCAGGTCGTCGTGCTCCTGGACGATCAAGTTGCAGGCACGTTTGCCACCAAGCAGGCGACCTACCTCCAGTGTCGCCATCATATCACCCGCAGACAACGCCGCCACACTGCCGATATCAGTGCCGCTGCTGCTGTCCCAGCTCACAATATCGAGGCCGCTGAGATCTCCCAGCATCGCAAAGCGCACATCGGCCTGCTGACTAAACTGAGACAGCAGATGCTTAAGCTCCTGGAGCTGTTGCGTAGAGAGAACTAACTGCGAGCGTGCCATCGCGTACTCCTATACTAGCCGCCTGGACGAGGTGCTGGGGGCGTCCTACACCTCCAGGAGATCGTTGCCGAACAGCCGATCAAACTCGGTATTGAGCGACGCCGTCAGCTCGGCCGAGATCACATCGCCGACGCTACCCTCGACAATACGCATCTGGCAGAGCTGAGTAGCGCTGCGTTTGAGCTGCAACCATACATAGCCGAGCTTGGGATTTATAAACTCTTTGTCGAAGATAAGGGCCAGCAGGCGGTGATTCCCTGCATTGGTGGCATAAACATCAAAGTGTTCACCCTCCACGAGGTTCAGGTAGCGGGTGTTGGGATCACGCAGCGCGCGCCCAAGCTCGAACGAGTTCACAAAGCTCCCGGCGATCAGCGAGGTTATCGCGCCCAGATCGAGGTTGGCCGGATCCCCTCGGCAGGCAATAGTGTTGCCGATATAATCCGTGTAGAGAACCAACTGGGCCTTTGTCTGCCAACGAAGGACATCGAGCAGCATCTCTACATCGCGCAGGGTGGCGGGTGGACGCCCCAGGGAATCCGGGTCGTCGGCCAACGGCAGACCCAGTGCGCGCCCCACCGCCTCAACCAAGGCCCCCAGATCCTCAGGCTCGCTCGCCAACGTGTAACCAAGCCAGCGCGCATCGCGCAGATCGTCTGCTGAAACCGCAGATGGGTGGAACAGCAGCGCACGTAGGTGGGGAGCCCGCGCACGCAGACGCCCGGCGAGGCCGACACCACCCTCCGACAGCGAGGCAACCAGCAGGTGGAATTGTTTATGCCCCGCCTGGAATTGCGCCACCGTCGCTGAACGAGCCGTCGTCACCGTTATCGCAATATTATGAACAGTAGCAGCCTTGAGGATCGCCTCCTCCCACGCTTGCCTGCGAGGGGCGTCACTCTCAACTATCAGGATACTATAGCGCATAGGGACGTCCTTGATATCCGCTAGATAGCGCTACTATGCCCTGACTGGCGGTTATCTCTCACCCCAGTACCGCAAAAAGAACGCTATCGCCCTCATTATACCCGGCCCAAGAACGGGCGGGCCACATGATCTGCGAAAGCCGCCTACGTGGCCCGAGTCCAGCCACGTAGGCGGCCCTTTGCAGATAAGAACCGGGGGCTTCAGACCCCCGGCAGGCGATACATCATAGCATGGTCGTGTGTGTTACCTGTTGCCTGCGTGCTCATGCCGGGCGGGATCGGCGTCAACGGTTGGCAGGCGAAAGTGAAACGCGCATCCCTTGCCGTAGGTACTCGTGACCCAGATCTGCCCGCCGTGCTGCTCAATCACCGCTTTCGTGATCGTGAGACCCAGTCCGCGCCCCGAGATACCCAGGTTAGCCGTACTCTCAGCGCGGAAGAAGGGATCAAAGACCTGCTCGATCTCTTCGGGGAGCAGACCCGGGCCCGTGTCCTCAATCGTCACAATCATATCGCCATCCTCACGACGGGCGGCGACCCGGATCTGTGCGCCAGCCGGGCTATATTTGATCGCGTTATCGATCATGGAGGCCACAGCGCGCCCAAGACCCTCTTCAGAGCCAAACACCCGTGGCAACCCCGGCTGAATATCGGTGATGACATGCTGGCCGCGCCGACCAAACTCGGCATACTGCGTGCCCACCGCAGCATCAAGCAGGAGATCCAGACGCAGGGGCATGCGATGATCGCCCGCCTGGAGCCGGATCTGCCCCAGGGCCAGCAGATCGTTCACCAGCATCGTCAGCTCGCTATTCAGTCGAACAACCTGGCCGATCAGACGCGACTGCTGCTCGTTCAGTTCGCCAGCGGCAGGCACCCGCGTGATCAGTTCGCGCAGCTCGCGCAGCGGCACCCGGATGATATTAGAAAAGTTCGACAAGAAGCTCTCGTTGCGCTCGCCCTCGGGAACCGTGCTTGGCGGTGACAGCGCGGCGGGCGCGGCAGGTACAGCAAGCTCAGTAGACCCCGCAGACGCGGCAGGGCTGGCGGCATGCGTCTGGAGGACAAAAGCCCAGAACCCCTGCGAGAACTCGATCACCCGTGCTGTCGCCAGTTCCCCACCGGGTAGTTCCACATCCCGTGGCTCGACCCGCTCATCCATCAGTGCCTCAGTGAGAAGTGGCGCCAGACAGGCACCGCCGCTTGCGATGAGGGGCTGACCGTGGGCATTCCCGCCGATGCCGAGCAAGCGGGCAAGGGATGGGGTGTAATCGGCAACCTGGCCTCCGCTATCAACAAGGAGCACGGCATCGCCGATCTGCGCCAGCAGCGATCCGAGATCACGCATGATGTGCGAGGTGCCTTGCGATACCCCACGACCCTGGCCGGACGACGCGCCCTGCTGCCTAATGGGGGTACGTGTTGATGCTGTGCGACCATCCCCACCCCTTGCGGCATAGGTGCCACTTGCCGGAATAACTACCTGAGACGGCGTAGCCGACTGCGGAGCCACCCCCAGATTAATTGCCAGGAGGGTACCAACAGCGCATAACGTCGCATGGGTCGGCCCTGAGAGTGGTCGCAAACTGACCACGAGTAACAGTCCCCACACGCGCTCATCGCGCAACAGCGGCACGGCCGTCAGGCTATCGCCACCAACCCAGATGTCAGCCCCGCCAAGGCCACTGGCCGCAACTGAGGCGGCGCTCCCAGGCCGACCGCGACGGATCACACTGGAGACGACGCCCTGGTGGATCGTGATCGTCGTCGGTGCCGGGCCACCATCTGATGCCAGCGACGTAAGTTGGTGCTGATCCGCGTCGAGCTGACCCAACAGCACGCGCTGCACCCCGACATCACGAAATACCTGTCGCACCTCGGGCATCGCCAGCAGTGCATCGGCCCCTGTACGGGTTGCCATTGCTGCCGCCATCGTCAGCCAACGCTGCTCGCTGGGCATCAGGGCGTGATAGTCGGCTTCTGCCAGTCGCAACTCAGACACCAGCGCTGCGGCGAGCTTAGCCACATAGACCCGCTGCACGTCCGTCTCCACCATCGTACTCATGGTGTAATCGTGGTCGCTGAGCTGAGAAAGAACCAGAGTAGCCTGGTCAACATATTCCGGGTCAGTGATGATCTGCGTGCGGTACTGGGACCCCTCAACCCACGTGAGCAAGGCGCTGCACCCTTGCTGCCCCGCGAGTACCACGAATGGTGCGACCCCAAACGTCTCGGACAGCACCACGACATGACTATTATCGTTCGGACGCCCGCCTACGGCCAGCGCCCCGCCCAGAAAGCAGCACGCCAGATCTGACGGGCGATTGCGCAGCAGCAGCGCAGCGAGTGTCCGAACCTGCTCGGAACTCATGAGGCAGCCCTTGCCTCGCGGGATACCAAGCAAGGCAGGCAGCGAGAAGGTTTCTACAGCGCTGGTCATGATACGTTCTCCTGGGCGCGAGCGGGAGGGACTCGGGGAAAGCTTATCTTCCCCCCCAAAAAAACCTTGGCCCAACCCGTCAGGATTCGTCGGGCAGAGGACTAAAGCCAATACCTTTCAAATAAGCCAATCTCGCCCCCTCACCCCCTGCCCCTCTCCCTCACGGGGAGAGGGGGCTGGGGGGTGAGGGCTGAGCGGCGGCAAATTCCTTATTTGAAAAGTATTGGGACTAAAGCAGACGTTGGGCTACCTGCAACACAGACATCGCCTCACGCGCAGCGTACTCGGGAAGGTAATGGCCAACTGCGGTATACAAAGCCTCATAGCTGTGACGTAACGGTGTATCGGGTAGCCCCTGGTTCGCCAGCCAGTGTTGCATCCAACGTGTATAGCCACACATCGGCTCCGGGGATCCAGCGGCGATGCTATCGGCGAGATAAGCCAGATACCAGCCTATCTCAATGGGTGTCTGATCGGTGTGCGGACTCAAGCCAGCGGTCGTAAGTTGTCTGGCTACCTCAGCGACAATGTGCTCCTGGGCACCTAACAGAGCCACACTACTCTCGGCAGTATCATCGATAGCGTGCAGGGCCAACCCCATCATATGTTGCAGTTCCGCAACATCCCCGGCTTGCATTCGTGCCTCTGCCGCCTGATTGAGAAACCAAACCAATTGCCGGACATGGAACGTGCTGAGCCCACGCGACGTGAGATCCTGCCGCACCCGGATCAATTGCTGCCGCATACCCTGGAGTTTCCCGCTACCAAGGGCGTCGATCACGTAATCGATGAGGAACCACGCCTCATACAACATCTGGTCACGGCCATCTGACCCGTAGACCATCTGCCAGTGCCAGTGGGCATCGATAGTGGCGGCGACCAGAGCTTCGGCCAGATCGACGTGCAGCGCCTCAAAACTCTGCGCGACCCCGCCATACGACAGTCCATCCATCGCGGACTGGATCGACACCGAGATCGCGGGCTGCGCATCATCGGGAAGACGAGCGCTGGACGCATTCCAAATGTAGGTGCAGATTTCGCGAACACGACCCGTTGAACAACCCATCACCTGGAACAGATCACGCTGCCAGCGGATGTGGTCGGCAAAGAGCATCGGCGAGCCATAATAGACGCTCTTTGAGAGCGCCACCAAGCTGCTCTCTACGTCGAGTATGAGGCGATCAGTGATCTCAGACCCAGACTGCTGCTGCCAAAATGGCTGCTTGAGGGTGAGATCGACAACTTCGTCGCGAAGCTGTCTCCGACTGCTGTCGAGCAGCTTCGCGATCTCTATGCGATCCATGTACCCTCACTCCCCCATCAGGGTCTCGCATTCACATCAGCACAACGATTATGATATGCCGTCACGCACTTCGAATTTTCTCGGCAAGCATGCGTGCAATCTGACGAATATCTCCCTGGAAGTGGTAGCCGTTCTGGACGCGAGATTGGAGGTCTTCCCGCATTCGAAATGCCAGACCGCCAAACATGAGAAATGGACGTGGCGGAGGCATCTGCGCAATCAACTGGCTTGCTGCAATCAGGCCGTGCGACCCCTCAACCGTAGATGCCGAAAGGCCCAGTATCTGCGGGTTAAGCTGTTGTACCATCTCCTCAATTGTCGAGTTTGGCACATTCTGACCGAGGTAGATCACATGGAACCCGCCCCAGCGAAGGAAAAGGCTGATCATGATCGCGCCGATTTCGTGGAGTTCCCCTTGGGCGCAGGCGATAATCGCCATCGGCCCGCCGGGGTGATCCGACGAAGCGTTGAACAGATTGAGCAGCTTGCTCTGCACAAAACGGCTACTAAAATGTTCGGCGGCGACGCTCACTTCGCCACGGTGCCAGCCATCACCAATCGCGATCTGCACAGGTGTCAACAGTTCATTGCAGATCTGCTCGGGCGTGTAGATCGCGCAAGTCTCGCTCCATACCTGTTCAGCGGCCTGCTGATCATAGGCGACAAGCGCGGTCACCAGACGCTTCTGGAGAATCGGCCAACTGCGCAGATTTTGGGTGTCGCCCGACGGCGGTGTGGGGGCTGCGCTTGGGATGACCGGGGCTGCACCCTGCCTTACGGATGTACGCATCCATGCGGGAACACCAAAGCTTGATGTTGGGGTTGGGTTGGAGGATGGCCCAGGCTGCGCCGGCGGGTGTCCTGGCATAGCATGCGGTGGCTGGCTCGACGGTGGCGGCGCAAAGCTCGGCGCGGGCTGGCTCGGCGGCGCGAAGTTCGAGCCTAGCAGCGGCGGTGCGAAGCTCGGCGCGGGCTGGCTCAGTGCGAAGCTCGGCGCGGGCTGACTGGGCGGTGCGAAGCTCGGCGCGGGCTGGCTCGGCGGCGCGAAGCTCGGCGCGGGCTGGCTCGGCGGTGCGAAGCTCGGCGCGGGCTGGCTGGGCGGCGCGAAGCTCGGCGCAGGCTGGCTCGGTGGTGCGAAGCTCGGCGCGGGCTGGCTCGGCGGTGGGGCGGGGGGGGGAACAGAACCATCGCTGGCCGGGATCTGCGGCGGCGGAAGGAACAGTGCAGCAGTCGTATCAACCGCAATGAGGTGTTCCAGCAGCGTCACCACACCGACAGCCGTCATCGTCGTCGGTGACTCCTCGGGGTCAAATTCTTCCTGACCCACCAACAGCACGCCCCACGGTAGACCACGGATCGTCAGTGGGATTGCCGCCACCGAGTTTGCCTCACTGAGCAAGGCACGCTCGGGGTCAGTGGGCAGGAGCGGCGCAAGCACAAGTTGGCCCTGGATAAACGCCTGGCCAATCACACCGCTACCGGTTGGCTGCTCAGCAGGGCGCTGCGGGCAACTCCAAGCTATCGGCACCAGCATGTCGCCATCGGAGCGGTAGAGGATCTCGCCAACCGATCCGCAGTAGCGGCGCAGCAGCTCAATCGCCTCGGGCGCGATCTGATTGAGTGCGTGGCTTGGCAGAGACAGCAACGACTGCATCTCGGGCATCTCACTGAGACAGCCGAGGATATCGAGACGTTGCGCCTCAGAGTGGGTCGCCAAAGCGTAGGCAACATGCCCCCAATGTGCGCGATTCGCCAAAACATCACGCTCGAAACTCTCGGCGTTGGGCTGGCCACTCGCCAAACTGAGCAGCAGCCGCGCCCGACTTACCACGCGCTCGTCGGACGTGAGCACACCCTCAAACAGATAGCGGCGTCCTGAGCCATCGCCCCGCTCGGTAATCGTCTGGGCGATCAGCGCGCCCCAAAAAGCGGGGCTATCAATCACCAGAAACCACTCCTGGCTCATCAGGGTTCCGTGGGCCACTGGCACAAACGTAATGCCCGGAATATGGGGAGGCTCAATATCGGCCTCACCGTAAACCGTAACACTGTGACAGAAAGGCAGCATCTGGATGATCCGGGCCTGATGCATGCGGAAAAGCGAGAAGCGGAGCGTGCCCACTGCGACATGCGCGGTGTGACTGAGCTCCTGAGCCATGAGTTCGAGCTGTCGGCCGATCACAATCAGTGCATCAGCCTGGCGACGCCAGCGCCGATCGGCGGGGACGTGGCTTACCAGCTTTGCGAGTGAAGGCCCTGCAGCACTTCGGGAGGCTGCAGCGGTTGTCGGTGCGGTCATGACCATTTCCTCACACGCTCACTACAGCGACATCGATCACACGAACGCATCCAGGCAGATAGCCCTTGTCTACGATCTGTGATCTATTAGACACGAAGATCAGCCCGGTGCGCGTTAGCGGTACGCAAGCCTTCCGTTAGGGTTGTGTTAGGGTTGTATTAGGGGATTTGATGTGACATAAATCACTATCAAAACCAGAAACCACGCATCGTAGCAACGAAAATAATTGACTCTCACGACAGAAGCATTATACTTTATCTGCAATCCCATAAAATTTAGCGAGGACGCAATGAGGCGAGGATGTGAGAATGCGGTAGTGTCGCGTCCTCGCGTCCTCGCCTCTTCGCATCGCTGTCATGCGAGGAGAGCGTCCTACCGCAAAATTCGAACCACCGAATTCTCACTCACGACCGTTCTAGAGAAAGTGTAGCATGTGAAACTCATGCCCACGGCCCAGGAACTACCAAATATCGACCGGACACGGCAGCCCACTCTCGAGTCACTCTTTGATTGTTGGCAAAACTTCTTCTTCGCTCACCGCAACTCCGATGCCCTCAACCGTGACCTGTTAAAGATCGTGGTCGAGGCAACCCAGGCCGACCGCGCATCGCTTATGCGATTCGATCCTGAGAGCCAGCAGCTACGGATCACTGCCGCGATCGGCATCCACACCGACATTGTTGATCAGACGATAATCGCCTTAGGCGATGGGATCGCGGGCTGGGTCGCCCAACATCGCCAACCGTTACTGCTGCCGAGTGGGACAGACATCCCTGCGCACCTCAACGAGTACATGCACCAGCAATCCATTAGTTCGGCCCTGTGTGTACCCATGATGATTGGCGATGAACTGAAGGGGATCCTGAACCTAGCCCGCATGAACGATGCCCCGGCATTCACACCCGAGGATCTTTGGTTTGTCGCCCTGATCGCTGAACGCCAGGCCGCCGCACTCCAGACAGCGCAACTCTACGCTGAACTAGCGAGTCGCGAGCAGTTCATCAACCGCATCCTGGAGAGCATGCCCATCTCTCTCGTGGTGATCGATCACAAGCTACGGATCATCTCGGTCAACAAAAATTTTTTAAGCAAGGCCCACCACGATGACCAATACATGATCGGACGCCCGATCAGCCAACTCTTCCCACCTGCGTTGATGCGCTTCCTCCAGCTTGAGGCAAAGATTAGCGCCGTATTCAGCAGCGGCCAAACCTTCGACGGCGAGAAGATGGTCTACCGTGCGCCAGGTATCATTACCCGCATCTACTATTACCAACTCATCCCGATTAAAAGCGACTCGCGAGTGGAAAACATTCTGCTGTTGATGGAGGACATCACGGAGCGTGAGCAGCTTGGTGAAGAGATGCGTCGGGCCGAGCGCTACCTCGCGAGTGTGGTCGACTGGGCGAGCGACCTGGTAATCACGATGACCCCACAGGGCGAGGTGATTACATGGAACCGAGCGGCAGAGCGAGTGTCAGGGTTGGTACCCGACCAGGTACGTGGCAAATCGTTCCTCTCGCTCTGCGCCGCCGACCAGCGCCGTGCCCTGGACACACAGTTGCGCCGCCTGATCCAGGATGAGGAGTGCATCGCTACGGAGGCGAGCCTGATTACGTCGAACCCGCAACAGCAGGTGGATGTGGCATGGAACTGCTCGGCGATGCACGATGATACGGGCGCGGTCGTGGCCCTGGTCGCCGTTGGTCGCGACCTCACCGAGCGCCGACGCCTCGAAGCCCAGTTGGCGCAGTCGGCAAAAATGGCCTCGCTAGGGGTCATGGCGGGCGGGATCGCCCACGAGATCCGCAACCCGCTGGCGATCATTGCCGCAAGTGCGCAACTGCTTGATGAACATCCCGATGATGACGAGCTACGCCAGCAGTGTACGCAGAAGATCGTCACCTCGGCCCAGCGCGCCTCGCTGATCATCGAGCATCTGCTAAAATTCGCTCACCCGCCACAAGAGCGGTTTAGGCTGCTCAACATTCACACGACGCTTGAAGAAACCTTCACATTGCTGGGACACCAACTCCTCGTTTCGCAGGTTGCCCTCCATCGGGACTTCTCGCCTGATGTGCCACGGCTCTACGGCAACCCTCAGTTGCTCCAGCAGGTTTTCACCAACCTCATCCTCAACGCATGTAACGCGATGCCACAGGGCGGTCAGCTCACTGTGCAGAGCCGACTGGTTGATGACGTGATCGAACTACGCTTTAGTGACAGTGGTCACGGGATCGTTGACAAACATATGGCAAAAATTTTCGACCCTTTCTTCACCACGCGGGTGGTGGGCAAGGGTACGGGGCTAGGACTCTCGATTAGCTATAGCATTGTGCAGCAGCACCATGGCACAATGGAGGTCGTTAGTGAACCAGAGCAAGGGGCAACCTTCATTATTCGATTGCCAATCACTGACACGTATCTTGCGGCAGCGCCGCACTAAGGCTTTGTGGGAAGGGGGGACGTGCCCACCCCGTACTCCAATCGAGCCAAAGATGTAGAGAAGAGATTCCCAGGAGAGTGCCACGATGAAGATCCTGATCGTCGACGATGAGCCAGACCTATGCTGGGCACTTGATCGGATGATTCGAACAAACGAGACGTGGATCAGCACTGCCGGCTGCTCAGCCGACGCAATAGGTCTCTTGAAACAGCACCGCTATACAGTGGCCTTTGTCGACGCCATCCTACCCGACACCAATGGCTTTTGTCTTGCCCAGCACATCCATACGGTTAGCCCGAACACCTCCATCATTCTCATGTCGGGGTATTATTACCGTGAGGATATGGGCCAAGCTCAGATGCACATCAGCGGATTTCTCGCCAAGCCTTTTCTGATCAGCGATGTGCGTGCGATCTTAGAGGAGGTATTACGTGCAGACAGGATTCGGGAGGAACAGCACCCGTGCCGCACATACTGCTAGTTGATGATGAAGAGGATCTTTTGTGGGTTGTTGGCCGCGCCCTCCACGACGAGGGCTACACCGTGCGGATGGCCCACGATGGCACGGAGGCGCTGGAAATGATGCAGCGCCAGCAGCCAGATCTGGTCATACTCGATGTCGCGATGCCCTATACCGACGGATTTACCCTATGCCAGACGCTGCGGGCGCGTGTGGATCTGGTAGATATACCGGTACTCTTTCTCACCGGGCGCAATACTATCGAGGATCGCATCCGTGGATTCGACGAGGGAGGTGACGACTATTTGGTTAAGCCGTTTGACCTGCGCGAACTGAAGGCGCGGATCAAGGCGCTGCTGCGTCGAAGCGGGGTGAGCCGCGTATCGGCATCAATCAATATGCTCCGCGTCGGCAGCCTAAGCCTCGATCTCCATACCTGTGAGGTTGATGTCGCTGGCGCAGCGGTTCAACTCACACCAGCGGAGTTCGATCTGCTGAGCTACCTGATGCGTCACCCCAATGAAATTTGCTCAAGCGAACGACTGCTGCGCGGGGTGTGGAACTATGCGCCTGACACAGCCGAGTCGGGCCTTGTGCGCTGGCACGTCATGAACCTGCGCGCTAAGATCGAGCCTGACCCGCGCCGTCCGATTCGCCTCTGCACCGTGGCGCGCCACGGCTATATTTTACGCGGTGAGCGAGCAGTGTAAATAACAATGGACAGCTATCACCGATGAGATTGCAGGGGCGAATCATCGCCGCGTGATCGATGGGGAACTTCCGCATAATCCGCTGGCAATGCTTCCCTTCCGGGCTACGTCAAAGTCGCCCACCGGGGGGCTGAAGCCAATACCTTTCACATAAGCCGATTTATGCCGACCTTGCTCCCTCACCCCCTGCCCCTCTCCCCGTGAGGGAGTTCAAAGGGGGGGGGGAAAGAGGCGATTTGGGGCGTTCTAACGCCGCAAGATGCTGCGCAGTTGTTTGCGGCATCAGGAAGCCTAAAATCGCCTCTCAGCCCCCCCCTTTGAA
>CAIRFY010000575.1 GCA_903877945.1 uncultured Oscillochloris sp.
ACCACACGACTTTGCACATGCCCTGTTGTGTAAGTCTACCCCGCTCACCCAAGCAGCAAGCGATCCGCTACCATCACGCCAAACAGCAGGGTGAGATAGAGCAGCGAGTAGGTGTACAGCCCCCAGATCGCGGCATGGTCGCCCCGTCGCCAGACCGCCCATGCCGAGCGCAGAAAGATCACGCCGAGGAGCGTCGCCAGTGCCAGATAGAGGACGCCCATCGCTCCCAGGGGGGTGAGCAGGAGCGAGATCGCGACCATCATCACAGAGTAGACCAAGATCTGCCAGCGCGTCTCTGGTTCACCAGCCACGACCGGCAACATCGGCACTCCGGCACGTGCATAATCCTTCTGCTTCACCAGCGCCAGCGCCCAGAAGTGCGGCGGTGTCCAGTAAAAGACGATGACAAACAGCAGCACCGCCGACAGGCTCAGGCTGCCCGTCACCGCTGTCCAGCCCACCAGCGGCGGGAGTGAGCCGGCCCCGCCACCGATGACGATATTCTGCCAGGTACTCCGTTTCAGCCAGCGTGTGTAGAGTAGCCCGTAGTAGATGATGCCGATCATCGAGATGAGTGCGGCCAAGGGCGTGGTAAACGTCAGCATTACCACCAGCGAGAGCGCGCTCAGGACAAGTCCAAAGATCATCGCATTGCGCGCCGAGATTCGTCCGCTTGGCACCGGGCGGCGGCTTGTGCGCCCCATATGAATGTCAATATCCTCGTCGAACGCGCAGTTAATGGCCCCCGCGCCCCCGGCGGCCAAGTAGCCGCCTACCATCGTCCAGAAGATCAATGGCAGCGCGGGCGTCCCCGCCTCGGTGATGAACATCGCTGCCAATGTCGTCACGAGCAGCAGCGAGATCACCTTCGGCTTTGTGAGGCTGATATAGTCGCTGATCAGCGATGGACGCAGATCAGAATCCATAGCAGGCTACACCACTCCTGGTGGCGCTCACCACGCACCCTGAGATGAACGCCGCTATCGAGGTGTCAGCGCCAACCGCGAGCAACCGGCTGAAGGGCAATCCGACCGCAGAAATGGTCATGTATGAGGAGATCAGGAGCGCCAGAGGCGAGGTCGCCCTCGTTTGGCCCAACCTACAGAAGCGACTGGAATACAAAAATCATAAACAGGGTGGTGCCCAGAGCGGCCACCAATGTCCATGCAAGATCTCCGCGTGGGTCGCTGCGTGGCACGCCCGGCGGAAGATCAGCAAAGGGATGTCGGAAACGCCACGCTGAGCGGATCAGCAGTACGTGACCGACAGCAACAACTCCTGCGACAATCACCACAAGTGCCCATGAGAGCATGGTGGATCGCTTTCCAGACGCTGTTCCCAACGTCAGTTCGTGTCTTTCGTCACAAGTATCGTATTATGCGGGAATTATACCACGTTCCCTTTCCCTCTCTCACCGCCCAATAAACTCCAACTCCGCACCACCAATGCGGATCCGGTCGCCGCTTTGCAACAAACGGGCCGCGCCAGGATCGACCGCCAGCCCACCAACCTGCGCGACCCCGTCGGCATGTGGCAGCACCGCCAACTCAAACCCAGCCGCAGCCCGGCGCACCACTGCGTGACGCCAGGCCACCCCGGCATCCGGCAGGTAGAGATCATTCCCGTCATAGCGTCCAATCGTGGCGCTATCCGTCACCTCACGCACCAGACCGGCCTGCTCGCCACTGATGACCCGTAGCTCGCCGCACGAAAAGACCTGACGAGCCAGCGGGATCAAGCCCCCGATACAGGCTCCGATGATCACCAGGCCGACCCCGCTCAATGCAACCTGGGCCACGCCAGCCTGGGCCAAAAAGATCTGAGTCAGACCCTCATACAGCAGGCCGCCCACCAGGCCGCCCGTCAGCCCGCCCAACGCCGCATAGGTGGCCCGCTGAGGGCGTCGACTCACCAGCAGGTCGCCCAGGCCGATCAGCAGGCCCAGCAGCATCCAGCTTAGCGACCGACCGGCCCACCCTCCCAGTAGGGCAAAAAAGACGCTTTGGGCAAGCAACATCCCCAGCGCCCCGGCGACCACACCGGCTAGCCCGCCCAAAATACCATCGCGCACGGCCCGTAGCGGTTTTCCCTTCACCATTGCACCATCGGCAGCCGCCACCAGCGCACCAATGAACAGGCCCAGCCCTGCACCAACAAATGCCGCCGCCGACCAGATCCCCCACGTTTGTGTGGCAAAGCTACCAATTGCCCACCAGCCAGCCAGGCCGCCCATGGCACCAAATACCGCCGAATAATAAATCTGTAGCCGCTTACTCATCACCGGTTCCTTTAAGGCATGTTTCAAATTAGCGTGACAATTCAGCGACGAAACGATGACGCGCCTCATCGCTCCGTATCGCCTCATCGCCTCATCGCCTCATCGCTCCGTATCGCCTCATCGCCTCATCGCCTCATCGCTCCGTATCGCCTCATCGCCTCATCGCCTCATCGCTCCGTATCGCCT
>CAIRFY010000576.1 GCA_903877945.1 uncultured Oscillochloris sp.
GGGGGGGGGAAAGAGGCGATTTGGGGCGTTCTAACGCCGCAAGATGCTGCGCAGTTGTTTGCGGCATCAGGAAGCCTAAAATCGCCTCTCAGCCCCCCCCTTTGAACCGTGAGGGAGAGGGGAGATTCCGCACTAGGACGCATCCGACTCCCCCTCTCCCATTCAGGGAGAGGGGGCTGGGGGGTGAGGGCTGAGCGGCGGCAGATTCCTTATGTGAAAGGTATTGGGGCTTCAGCCCCCCGGCGGCGGCGACGCTGGGCGACTTTGACGTAGCCCTGGCTTCCCCTACGGGTTCTTGACAGTCCTACGATGAGGCGAAACGAGCGCCTCATCGCCTCGTCGCCTCGTCGCGTACCCGCAAAACGGTCAAGCCGGATTGACCCATACCCTCTTTGTTGATCTGCCTAACAAAATCCTAACAGAACACTTGCACAGGGCTAACGGCTAGAGGGGTTATTTTGCGGTGTAATAGATTTAGATAGTGTGAACAAAGTTTTGCCGTTACTTTATAGGAGGTCTAGGGATGGCTATCGAGAAAGTCAACGCATCGAGCAGTCTCGCCGAGGTCGTGGATCGCATTTTAGACAAAGGCATCGTGATTGATGCCTGGGTTCGTGTGTCCCTTGTCGGGATCGAGCTGCTGGCCATTGAGGCCCGCATTGTAGTCGCCGGTGTAGATACATACCTGAAGTACGCCGAGGCAGTGGGCCTCACCGCTTCAGCCGCGTAGTGTGCGGAGGTGTATTCATGTTCCTCTGCGCTGCCAGTACGTACGTCGGTGCGACGCCCGTCATGAGTCCGCCCTACACACAGGTGGCAGTTGTCTACCCGATAGGTTCAGCTTTTAAGGAGCCGCGCAGTGACTCTTTCTCCATACCACCAATCCATCGATGTACGTAAGGCTACCAAACAGCAGATCCAAAGCTATCGACTTACCCGCACGCACACGGCATCTGACCAGCGACACGCTCGCACGACACAGGCCACGCAGATGCGCGATGCCGTGGCGGCCCTCCGTGCAGCCCTTGACGCCGAACTGACCCTCAGCGCAGCGGAACTACGTGCCCGCCTCCATGAGAACACCATCGCGCTGCACAACAATGTGGGAGCGCAACTGAGGAACCTAGCAGCGTCGCGTAGCCAGGGCTCCGCCGCCGCACGCGAGGCGCGCGTGCGGAACGTCACCGCGCTGCACGACAATGTGGGCGCGCAGCTACAGAGCCTGGCAGCGTCGCGTAGCCAGGGCTCCGCCGCCGCACGCGCGGCGCGTTCGCAGGATGCTACTGCGCTGCACGACCGTGTGGGCGCGCAGCTACAGAGCCTGGCAACGTCGCGTAGCCAGGACTCTGCCGCCGCGAACGAGGCGCGCTCGCAGGGATTCCAGCAGTTGCGCCAGCAGGTGTCCGCGTACCTTAGGAATCTTAGCACTCAGCGCGACGATCTTGTTGCTCGTCAGTCAGCCGCGCTGCGCCTCAACCAGCAGACACGTGCCCAAGACGTTGCCTCGACGCTGTCCGCGCTGCGAGCGAAACACCCCTTATGGACAGTTGCAGCCGCCGCCGTTGAATCGGTGTCTGTCGTCTCGTCGGCCACTCATACAGCCGTGATTATTACAGCGCCTGCGGCCGAGCCAATTGCCGAGCCGGTTGCGGTCGAGCCGGTTGCGGTCAAGCCGGTTGCGGTCGAGCCGGTCGCTGAGCCGGTTGCGGTCGAGCCGGTCGCTGAGCCGGTTGCGGTCGAGCCGGTCGCTGAGCCGGTTGCCGAGCCGGTCGCTGAGCCGGTTGCGGTTGAGCCGGTCGCTGAGCCGGTTGCGGTTGAGCCGGTCGCTGAGCCGGTCGCTGAGCCGGTTGCGGTCGAGCCGGTCGCTGAGCCGGTCGCCGAGCCGGTTGCGGTCGAGCCGGTCGCTGAGCCGGTTGCGGTCGAGCCGGTTGCTGAGCCGGTTGCGGTCGAGCCGGTTGCCGAGCCGGTTGCGGTCGAGCCGGTTGCCGAGCCGGTTGTGGCTGATATCGATCTGATGCAGCGGCTCGGCCAGATCGGGCTAATTGCCTACGCCCAGATGGCGCGGGTGACGATCCTGCGCGCACTGGAGGGAGGGGTGTCAAATGAGGATCAGGAACGTCAGATCGGTGCCCACATTGATGGCCTGACCGGGAACGTGCAACCTTTCCTGGCTGAGATTCGCCTCGCCCTTGGACAACTCAGCGACACGGAGCGCGACCAGGTCGGCGAGATTGTCGAGGGTGTACACCGCAATGTGGTCAGCCTGCACAACGAGCTAGAGCAGGCTCACTGGCCCACTAGTCCTGATCAGATCGAGTCGTTCCGTCAGTTCATAACGGATCTGCGCTCGCGCCTCGCCCCCCTCCACAGTGATCTGGATGCAGTCGTCCAATCCCTCCAGGGCAACAAGAAGGCGGTTACTCAGGAGCAGCAGCATGCACCCAAAGTCGAGGCACATCCGGCCCGATCCTACCGTGATAACCTGACCACCATCCGTGGTATTGGCCCCGTCCTTCAGCAGCGACTTGACCGCGCCGGAATTTGCACCTACATCCAACTGGCTCTGAGCAGCCCAGAGGAACTCCGCAAGGCCATCGGAGAGTCAGCTCGACTCGCCAATGTCGAGGACTGGATCGTCCAGGCGCGTAGCATTGCTGGTTTGCCATAGCGCAAGCTAGAGTAGAAGATCGCCGTTAGGAGGGTCAAGGGAGGTTTTATCCTCCCTTGACCCTCCTAACGTCCACACAGTAGTGACGGAGCCAGTTGATGCCTGAGACAGACATGCTCATCGGCAAGTACCTCTATGGTGTTATCCGCTGCGCGGACTCCCGTGCGATCCCTGCTCGCGGCATCCATGAGCACGGATTGCGCGTCTACACTGTTCCGTACCGCGACCTTGCAGTTGTGGTGAGCGACTCGCCGTGCGAGGAGTACGACAGCACGCGCCGTAATATGATGGCCCACACGCGGGTGCTTGAGGCGGTGATGCAGCAGCACACGGTGCTGCCGATCTGCTTCGGTATTGTGGCTCCTAACACAGAGACGATCTACGAGCAGTTGCTTGTCGAGCATTACGACGACCTTGTGGCGAAACTCGACCAACTCCGTGGACAGATCGAGCTAGGGCTGAAGGCGTTCTGGGCCGATGCGCAGATCTTTCACGAGATTGCCGACCAGCAACCCACTATTCGCGCCCTGCGCGACAGCATTGCCACTCGTCCGCCCGAGAGTACCTATAACGAGCGGATTAGCCTCGGTGAACTGGTGGAGGCTGCCGTTGTCCAGCGACGCCAGAGTGATAGCGAGCAGATCCTCGCCTCTCTGAGTCCTCTGGCCCGCGCCACTGTTACCCATCCCGTACTCACTGACCGTATGGTGATGAACGCGGCATTCTTGCTTGACCGGGCCGAGGAGGCGCGATTCGACACGGCCGTGCGCGACCTAGACAGCAACATGGGGCCACAGATTCTGTTTAAATCTGTTGGGCCTGTCCCACCCTATAATTTCGTTACGCTTAATGTGATCTGGAGGTAGCAGTACGTCCAGCGCATGCTCCTCCGACTACACACAAGGACGTGGCGCATGAATGCGGTACAGATTATTAGCACTGCTCGCGATCAGCTCAGCGCCCTGACTGGCCTTCGGGCGGATACCGTCTCGCGGGTCGGTCGCGAGGGCGAGGGCTGGGTTGTGGAGATCGTGATGATCGAGGTGCATCGTATCCCCAGCACTAATGACATTCTCGCCTCTTACCACGTCAACCTCAACGCCAATGGCGACATCGTAAGCTATCTACGCATCCACCGCTACAAGCGGAACGAAGTGCGGGGGTAGCGCCACCTCAACGAAACTGCTACGCCTTATGACTGTGGCCGTGTTCACGCTCGACCACCGCCACCCCGAGCTGGCGATCCGTCATGGTGATCACCACGCCGAAGGTTTCCAGCAGAGCCTCGGGGGTGAGGACCGCGTGGCCTGGCCCCTGAGCCACCACCCGCCGGGACAGCAGCATCGCCTGGGTACACGCCGCCGCCTCCTGGATGTCGTGGGTCGCGGTGATCAGCGCGGCCCCACGGGCCAATTCGGCCTGCATCGCGTCCAGATAGACCACACGGCCACCGGCGTCCAGCCCGGCGGTCGGTTCGTCAAGAACCAGCAGATCGGCCTGCTGCACAAGCACCTGGGCCAGATAGACGCGCTGCTGCTGGCCGCCGGAGAGCGTGCGCAGGGGTGCATCGGCCAGGTGAGCCACCCCCATCGTCGCCATCGCGGCACGCACCTGGGCGCGATCCTCCAGGGTGATCCGCCCAAATAGCCCGCGACGGGGAAAGCAGCCCATCCCCACCACATCGATAGCCCGCAGCGGCAGGATAAAGCTCGCAGCCCGCGCCTGACCGAGATAGGCGATGCGCCGGGGCGTCGCGCCGGGGATCTGGCCGAAGATGGTCAGGCTACCGCTGAGTGCGGGTAGCAGGCCAACGATGGTGCGCAGCAGGGTCGATTTTCCCGAGCCGTTGATGCCCACCAGGGCCAGAGACTCACCGGCACAAAGATCCACCGAGACATCAGCGACAATCGGCTCACCGGAATAGCCTACCGTAAGCTGGCGGGCGATCAGGCATGGCGCGCCCCTTGGTGCGGATGATGCAGCCTGAGGGGGATGGGCCAGAGTCGCGTGGGTCATGGCTGGGGTGCCTCCATGCGCGGGGCCGGGCGCGCCCGCAGGTTCTGCACCGCGAAGATGACGAAGAAAATCAGTGTGCTGGACAGCACAATCGTCGAGCCAGCGGCGGTGTTGAAATGGTAGCTGATCAGCAGGCCGAGGTAGACCGCCGCCGAACCGAGCAGGGCGGCCCATGCGATCATCGCGCCGATCCGGCGGGCCAGCAGCGCCCCGGAGCTGGCTGGGGCCAGCAGCATCCCGAACACCAGCAGCGTACCCACCGTCTGAAATGATACGATCACCGTCAGGGCGATCAGCGCCAGCATCAGGTTGTGGTAGCGCCGTGAAGAGAAACCCATCACCTGGGCCTGCTCTGGACTAAAGCAGAGCAGCAGGAAGGGCCGCGCGCAGATTGTGGCGGTCACGACCACCACCAGCGTGGACACCATCTGGGTGATGACTGAGGCTGGACTGATGCCCAGGATTTCGCCAAAGAGCACGCGCACCAGGTCGCCACTAAACGACGTGGAACGCGAGACGATCACCACGCCGAGGGCCAGCATGCCGACAAAGAGCAGACCAATCGCCGTATCGGAGGAGAGTCGCGAGCGGTTGGTGATCAGGCTGATCCCGCCGATCATGAGCAGGGCACCGACCGCTGCGCCCACGATGCCGGGTATGCCGACCAGCAAGGCGACCGCAATGCCGGGGAGTACGCCGTGTGAGAGGGCGTCGCCAATAAAGGCCAGCCCGCGCAGCACCACAAAGGTGCCCACCACCGCCGAAGAGAGCGCAACCAAGACGCCAGCCAGCAGCGCCCGCTGCATAAATGCGTTGCTGAGAAATGGAGTAAGCCACCAGTCCATGGAGTGAATTCGCTTTCTGCCTCAAGAAAAGGTTCGCAGATACGTTACCTTTCAGACAAGGTTTCAGGTGCCAGGTTTCAGCGTGACAGTTTGGCGACGGGGCGACGAGGCGACGGGGCGACGAGGCGACGGGGCGACGGGGCGACAAGGCGACAAGGCGACGGGGCGACGGGGCGACGAGGCGACGAGGCGACGGGGCGACGAGGCGACGAGGCGACGTGGCGACGAGGCGACGAGGCGACGAGGCGACGAGGCGACGAGGCGACGGGGCGACGAGGCGACGGGGCGACGGGGCGACGGGGCGACGAGGCGACGAGGCGACGAGGCGACGAGGCGACGAGGCGACGAGGCGACGAGGCGACGGGGCGACGAGGCGACGAGGCGACGAGGCGACGGGGCGACGAGGCGACGAGGCGACGGGGCGACGGGGCGATGCTATCGCATCCTCGCGTCTTCACGTCCTCGCGTCCCCACCAAACTGTCACGCTGTTCTGAACCATATCTCAGGCCGAAATCTGGCATCCTGATACGTTCGACCTAAAATCTGAAACCTCGCACCTGAAACCTTGTCCTACGGGATCGTGTGCGTATCTGGCCGACGCGGGGCGGCGCGCAGGGTGCGCTCGGCGCGATAGGTGACGAGGCCGGGCGGGCCGCCCACCACCTTGCGCACCAGCGCCCGCCGACAGATGTCGATCTCCACCGCTGCCTCGCTCGCCGCCTGGCTGAAGTGGGCCGCCAGCCCCGCCGCTTCCTCCAGCGTGCGCTCGGGAACCTCGCGCCCGCCGCTACGCACAATCACGTGGGCACCGTGGACGCCCCGCGCATGCAGCCAGATGTCGTCTACCCGCCCGATGCGGAAGGTGACGTCCTCGTTCTGTCGGGCGCTGCGGCCCACGGCGATGCCGAACCCATCGCTGGAGAGCAGTTGGATGGGACGGGCCTTGCTGGTCTTGCGCCGCCGCTTGGCGCTGGACGGGTCAGGATGTTCGCGCAGGTAGCCTAGCTCCTCGGCCTCCAGAGCGATCTGCTCGATCTGGTCGTAGTCGTCGCCGCTGATCAGCAGCAGGGCGGTCAGTTCCTCGACCCCGGCGATGCGAGTCGCGACGGCGGCAAGGCGCTCGGGCAGACCGGCCAGGGCGCTCTTGGCCTTATCGTACGCCTTAAAACGCTCCTGGGCCTGCTCGACCGGACTGCGGCGCGGATCAAGGCTGATCGCCCGGCCCTCCACGGTCAGTGCGGCCTGGCCAGGGCGCAGCTCGTGCATAAAGGCGAAGATCATCTCGCCCTCCCAGCGCAGCGCCTCAAGCTCACCGGCCTTGCGCAGCTCACCGCCGATCTGGTCGTGCTGGCGGGCCATGCGCTCGCGAGACGCCCCGAGCTGCTGGGCCAGAGCATCGCGGCGCTGGGTGTGGCCGGTCAGTTCCTCACGAGCGGCGTAGAAGGTCTCCAGCGCCGCGCTGATGCTTGGTTGCGGGGCCACGGTGACATCGGGCAAGTGGCCCAGGGCGTAGGCCGCGTAGGCCGTGGGGCCGGTGGGGCCGAGGGTCAGGCATGGCTGCCAGGGTGCGGTGAACAGATCGCGCAGACGGGCGGCCAGAGTATACCAGGGCACCTGCTCATCCAAGCGGGCGCTGGATCGGCCCAGGGTGCGGAAGATCGCCTCGCGGGCCACCTGCGGCGAGACGCCCCGGTAACTGGAGACAATCGCCTTGCCCAGATCACCCGCACACAACTCGGCCAGGGCCGCCAGCCCCTCGCCCGTAACGAGCGTCGGGTCGCGCTTATCCTGGGCCGGTGGCAGTTCGTAGACCTGACGCGGCATCATCACCCGATGACTCATACGCGGCGTAACCCGCTTGACACTTTCAAGCACCAGGTTATTGTCGTCCACAAGGATAATATTGCTACGTCGATCCATCGGCTCGATGATCAGGTCGCAGCGGATGTCATTGGGGGATGGAGGATGGGAGGGAGGGGTTGGGGCGTCTTCTACGCCCTCATCATCCTCGAAGACCTCCAGATCCTCATCCAGATCTTCTGCGGCATCCATCCCCCGTCCCCGGTTGCGAGACTCTGCACGTTTGGCTATACTAAGCAAAAGGATTCGCTCCAAAGCTGGCTGCTCCACAGCGATAATCCGACCGCCGAGAAGATATTTGCGCATCAGGAGGAGCAGCGGCGTATCCTGCTGGATGCCCCTGGTGAGCCGGGCGCGTACCAGATGGACACGGGCAAACTGGGGGTGGGCCGAGGCGAGGAACTGGTGGCGCTGGCCACGACAGTAGATCTCCAGGCCAACGCTGAGCGGCCCCGTCTGGAGTACCCGCTGGATACGCCCGCCGAGGATCGTCTCGCGCAATTCGTCGGCCACCGCCGCAATGGTCAGTGCGTCGAAATACATAGGCTAAAGGATACCATGACCAGGTCGCTTAATCCGCTGCTAGAGGGCAAGCCCGCCGCGCCGCTGCTTGTCGTCATCTCCGGCCCCTCGGGCGTGGGCAAAGACTCGGTGCTGATGCGTATGCGCGAACTGGGATTCCCATTCCACTTCGTCGTCACCGCGAACAGCCGACCGAGGCGCCCCGGCGAGATCGACGGGTTTGACTACCACTTTGTCAGCACCGAGCGTTTCGAGGCGATGATCCGCGACGACGAGCTGCTGGAGTGGGCCGATGTCTACGGACAGTATAAGGGTATTCCGAAATTTGAAGTGCGCCAGGCGATTGCCAGTGGCCGGGATGTGATCCTGCGAATCAACGTGGACGGCGCGGCGACGGTCAAGCGGATCGCGCCCGAGGCCGTCTTTATTTTCCTGGCCCCGGCTTCGCTGGATGAGCTGCGCCTGCGCCTGACGATGCGCCGTACCGAGAGTCCCGACGAGATTGAGTCTCGTCTGGCTGTGGCGGCCCATGAGCTTGAGCAGGCCCGCCACTTTGACTACGTGGTGATCAACGAGGAGTCGCGGCTTGATGAGGCGGCTGGACAGATTCGTGCGATTATCACCGCCGAGAAGCTGCGGGTCTTTCCGCGCCAGGTGCAACTGTAGGGGCAACCCTCACCCCAGCCCCTCTCCCTCAC
>CAIRFY010000577.1 GCA_903877945.1 uncultured Oscillochloris sp.
CGGGGGGGCTAGGGGGGGTGATCGGCGAGAGCCTTTCTGCGAAGATATTTACAACTGTAGTACTAATAACGCCCAATTTGCGATCTGCAATCACTGAGGAGGCAGCGATGTCTACAGCTTATGAGCAGATCTCTCGGGAACACCTCGCGCCCACTAGCCTGACAATTCGCCCCTTCAAGGCCAGCGATGCCGACTACGCCGACGCCGTGCGAGTGGGCAACGCCGTTTTCCCGGAGTACATTGATACGGTGGACGACTGGCGCTTCGAGGACGCCAACCGCGCCGCGTACATCCAGCGGCGGCGCTGGCTGGCCGATCTTGGCGGAGCAACGGTGGCCTACGGCAACTATAGCCAGTTCGAGAGCATGTATCACCCGCGTAAGTTCAGCATCTTTGTGGCTGTGCTGCCCACGCACCAGGGCCAGGGCATCGGCTCTGCCCTCTACAACGAGATCGTATCCGCCTTAGGTCGGCTCGAACCGATCTCGTTGCGCGCCCGCACCCGTGCGGATATGTCCGGCAGCATGCGCTTTCTGCAAAGCCGTGGCTATCAGGAAGACATGCGTGAGTGGGAGTCGCGCCTTGATATGGACGCCTGCGACGTCGCGCCCTACGCGGGCCACGAGGCGACCCTGCGCGCCGAGGGCATCCGTATCGCCACGATGACTGATTTGTTGGAGAGGGATCCCGATTGTCGCGAGAAGCTCTGGGCTCTCGATGTGGAGCTAACCAACGATGTGCCTCAACCCGAGCCGCACACGCTGATCACCCGCGAGGCGTTCGAGTCCTGGGTCTTCGGCAACCCCAATTTCTTGCCCGATGGCTACTTTGTGGCCCTCGACGGCCTAGACTACGTGGGCTCCAGCGCCCTCTGGAATAGTCAGGCCGATCCTACCGAACTGTACACCGGGCTGACCGGGGTGCGCCGGATCTACCGTCGGCGCGGTATCGCCCTGGCCCTCAAGCTGCGCGGTATCGCCTATGCCAGACAGCGTGGCGTGAAGGTGATCAAGACCTGGAATGAGCAGCATAACCGTGGCATGCTTAGCATCAACGAGGCTCTTGGCTTCGTCAAGCAGCCTGCGTGGGTGAATTTCGTAAAAAAGCTGGGCTGATTGCCTGCAACCCCAACTCGTCGTAGATTGTGCAATCCTGCAACATCGACTATAGTTACGTTGTCGTCTGCAATCTGCAATCTGCAATTCCATTAAGGAGGCACCTATGGCCAAAGGTATGACTGTCCCCCATAGCCCTGCGTGTGTCCTTTTATGGAGCTGACCCGTTCAGGTCGATAGCCTGGGGGTAACGCCGGTCGGTCGCGATAGTCACGACCCGTCGGTGTGCGCCTCCACTCCTCGCCTGCTCGCGGCAGCTGCGGCACACTCAAGGTGCGCCTGGCCGCCGTTTTTTGATTCTTAGACAAGGTTCAGAACAGCTTTACAGTTTGGCGGAGACGCGAGGACGCGAGGACGCGATAGCATCGCCTCGTCGCATCCTCGCATCCTCGCCAAACTGTAAAGCTGAAACCTAGCACCTGAAACCTTGTCTCACCGCTACGAGGAGTTTATGGCTCGTTATACAACGACTGATGAGACCTGGATCCGCCCCGACGAAGACGCCGCGCTAGCCTACGGGACGCGGCACAAAGAGTACAAGCGCCGCAAGGCCGGATCCCGCGAGGGCGTGGCCAAGCGCAGCTTCGAGGCTAACCCCGATGTGCAGCGTTGGCTGACCGAGGCCAGGGACGCCGAGGGGGCCAAGGCTCCCTTCACGCCCGCTGCCCTGCTGGGTCGCCGCGATGGCGAGTGGCTACTCTCTTCGCTGTCATCTTTCTATGAGCAGGACATGATCGCCGATGTGCTGCGCGAGGTGAAGAGCGGTAAGGAGGCCACCGTCTTCTGCTGCACCGGTGGTCCGGCCTGTGCCAGTGAACTCGTGGCCGCCAAGGTCTACCGCCCACGCATGTTCCGCAGCTTGAGTAACGACGTGCAGTACCGCGAGGGTCGCACCGTGCGCAACGAGTCGGGCAAGCAGGTGCGCCTGACCGGCAAGGGCGTGCCGAGTCGTGGCAGCACGAAGGGCCGGGCCTTCCAAGTAAGTAGCTGGATTGACTACGAGTACGCCACGCAGTCACTGGCCTATAGCCGTGGCGTGTCCACGCCCCGGCCTTATGCGCAGGTGGGCAACAGCCTGCTGATGGAGTATGTGGGCGACGCCGACATGGTGGCACCCAGGCTCTGCGAGATCGACGTAGATCGTGGCGAGGCCCAGGATCTGCTGGACGGGATGATCCAGAGCATCGAATTGCTGCTCGGTGGGCACCGCATCCACGGCGACCTGTCTTCCTATAACATTCTGGCCTGGCAAGGTCGCCCCTACATTATCGACTACGCCCAGGCGGTGGACCCGCGCCACGGGGACGACGCCCGGATCCTGCTCTCCCGCGATGTTGTCCGCGTCGCGGAGGCTCTGGCTCCCTTCGGTGCCCGTGTGGACGCCCGTGCGGTGGCCGACCGTCTGTGGTGGGCTTACCTCGGCCAGCCAGTTTGACATTGTGGATTTTAGATTTTAGATTGTGGATTGTGGATTGTGGATTGCAATCTAAAATCTAAAATCTAAAATCTAAAATCTAAAATCTAAAATCTAAAATCTAAAATCTAAAAATCATATGTGGCTGATTGTTGGCCTGGGCAACCCAGGCGAGAAGTATGATCGAACACGCCATAACATCGGGTTCGCGTGTGTGAACGCCCTGGCCCGTCGGCATGGTCTGGAGTTTCGCGTGAAGCGGGCCAACAGCGTGGTTGCCGAGGGCAGCATCGGCGGGCAGCGGGTGGCCATTGCCAAGCCACAGACCTACATGAACGAGAGTGGCACTGCCGTGTCGGCTCTGCGCACCTGGTACAAGCTGGAGCCTGCCCGCGAACTGCTGGTGATCTACGACGATATGGATCTGCCCTTCGCCAAGCTACGTCTGCGCGAGCGGGGCAGCCCCGGTACGCACAATGGCATGCGCTCCATCGTCGCCCAGCTCGGCGGGAACGAGTTCCGCCGCCTGCGCGTGGGCATCGACCAGGCTCCCGGCAAGATGGACGCTGCCGCCTACGTACTCAGTCGCTTTTCGAAGGATGAGGACGCCGGGATCGTCGGCATCTGCGACACTGTTGCCGATGCGGTGGAACTGGTTATGCGCGAGGGGTTCACGGTGGCGATGAATCGCTATAACCAGTCCTAAAAACCGATCATTCCCCAGTAGCTGGTGTAGATCAGCAAGAGAACAACCAGGATTATCCCCACCGGGTCACGCCTCAGCAATCCCCAGACGCTCTGCGCATCGCCCTGGTGGCTGCGTAGATAGGCGATTAGAAGGCCCAGATGCGCTCCAACCAAGGCACCGACACAGGTGTCATTCTGTATCCGTGTGATCGCCAGTCCGTAGCGGCTGAACCATGCATAGAGAATCATGAGCGCCGCCGTCATGCTGGCACCGACAAAGGCCCCACTGATGGCCCAGATCAGGATCGGGTGGAACATGCGTGTCAGGGCTCTGAGAACTCCCATGCGCTGTGGTAGTTGCATAGTTTTGTGCTGTGGTTGATGCGAGTAATGTAGAGACTGAGAAGAAACGGCTGTGGGGGCAGATGGTTACATGCGGAATCTCAGGGCAACCTAACGGGTACCTTTACGGAAATAGCCCGTAAAGCTCAGGTGCTTTAACCTCAATACTTTTCGAATAAGTCGATCTGTGCCGACCTTGCCCCCTCACCCCCTGCCCCTCTCCCCATATCTTTACCCACATCTTTTTTACCGCAGTACAATGCGGTGTATCGGCTCCCCCGGCGGGCGACTGAAGTCGCCGCTGGGGAGCCTACGGCTGGGCGTCGGCCTACGCCGACGCCCTACGCCGACGCCCTACGCCGACGCCCTACGCCGACGCCGGAACCGCCCGCGCAGGCGGGCGGCCAGCCGTAGGCTCCCGTGGCGCGACGTCAGTCGCCCGCTCTGCGCCCC
>CAIRFY010000578.1 GCA_903877945.1 uncultured Oscillochloris sp.
TACCAAGCAGCAGACGCCCCCAGTCGCTAGGCTGGATCTGGCTCAGGCTGCCCAGCAGATCCACCAGGGTGGCTGCGCCGAGGACGGGGATCGAGAGGTAGAACGAGAAGGCCGTGGCGGTGCGCCGGTCGAGGCCCGACAACAGGCCACCGACGATTGACGAACCCGAACGCGAGGTGCCGGGGACAAGCGCGAAGACCTGGGCGACGCCGACGCCAAGAGCCTGTCCAATGCTGATCTCGCCCAGGTTCGTTGTGCGCGCCGCACGGCGCGGTAGCAGTTCGATCACGAGGAAGATGATCCCGCCGACAATCAGGGCAGCGGCAATTAGCGTCGGGCTCTCGAAGAGGACTTGCTTGATGATTTTGCGAAAGGCCAGCCCAATCAGTGCAGCCGGCAGAAACGCCACCGCCACCGCAATCCATAGCCGCTGCGCCGCCGCCGTAGCAGCGGGATTGCTCCGGTCGATCAGGGATTTCGCCTGACCAAAGAGATCCGCGATATTGAAGGCGATCACTGCGATCACGGTTCCGATCTGGATCGCGATGTCAAATGTGCCGCCGATGGTGCCCGTGAACCCAATCAGGTTGCCGACGATCAAGAGGTGCGCCGTAGACGAGATCGGCAGAAACTCGGTGAGCCCCTGCACAACGCCGAGGATTACCACCTGCCACCAGGTTGGGTCAAAGGGGATGGTGAGACCGAGGCTGATCAGGAGAAGGACGCCGACCCCAATCATCACTGGCATCGGCAGACGCACAGGGGCCTGAGCTGGGAGCGCGGAAGCTTTCTGCATAGAGAGGGTTGGTACTCCTGAAGATATGGCGGCTACCGACGATTCATCCAATTGGTCATCAACGCCCCGCATATCGATGCGCGCAGTGCGTTTAATGGACACGGGCATGTCACATACCGTACTCAAGGCGGCGAATCAGGGCGACGGGCAGGCCGCACTCTTTCATCTGGCGCTGGGTCGCAGCAACATCGTATGCGACGCGATGGAAGCGGATACTGCCGTTCGCAGTGTCGAGCATCGCGTAGGCCGCTCGCGGATCTTGATCACGGGGCTGACCAACACTGCCGGGGTTGATGAAGTAGCGCGTCGAACTATTCAGCTCAAGCGTGCGCCCGGTGTCGGGAAGAAATCGCTCAGCGTGTTCACTGCCGCTACGCATACGAAAGCCAAGCTGAACGTGGGAGTGTCCCATAAAGCAGACCTGGTTGGGGAAGAGTTCAAAATTCGCAACAGCCTGCTCGGGCATCAACAGATACTCCCAGATCGGCTCACGCGGGCTACCGTGGGTTACGAGGAACTGCTTATCAACGTGGATACTCGGCGGGAGGGGTTCAAGCCATGCGCGGTTCTCGTCCTTGAGTTGGCTGCCATTCCAAACATTGGCTTTGCGCGCATCGGGGTTGAAATCGTGGAGGTCGATCTTACCGAGGCTTGCCAAATCATGATTGCCTGTGATCGCAATCTGGGCGTGCTGGCGCATCAGATCGATACACTCGTTTGGGTTCGGGCCATAGCCGATGGTGTCGCCCAAGCACCAAAGGGCATTGAAGCTGCCCGCCGCGCTTAGAACCGCCTCCAAAGCCACCAGATTCGAATGGATGTCAGAGAGTATCAGGATTCGCATATGCTCACGATCCGGTGGCTTTGACGCTACAAGGGCCGAAGCCTATAATACTCCTGTCCGCATCTTTGCAGGAGCCCTGAAACACTATGGTCGAGCCATCAGGCCACTGCCCATACCTTGGCCTGAAACAAAACCAGGCGATACGCTTTGCATCGCCCACACCTGAGCATCGCTGCTATGCAACAGGGCAGGCCCAGGATATACCGATCACTCGGTCGGATTACCAGTCAGCCCTTTGCCTTTCGTCGGGTCACGTTAGGTGTCCATTATACACGGGCTCGGGACTCCCTTCAACGCCGCCGGTCATTGTTGGGACATCCGTCGGACAGGTTGCCGCTGTGGGCGGGCTGCGCGGCTGGTTTGTGGGCCTCACCCTGCGCGACCGGAGGATCTACATTGGTTTGCTGACGCTGCTTCTGGTGATATTTGGCATCTACACGGTTGCAGGCGTCAATTTGCTGCGTAATAGCGGGTTGCTTGGTGATGGGTCGGGGATCTCTAATCCGCCAATGATCGTTCCAAGCACCGCGTTGCCATCCGCGACACCCTCGGATACGGCGACCGCTACGAGTACGCATACGCCGACAATTACGAGAACTTCGACACCGACCGCCACTGACACCAGCGTACCGACGGCCACGGATATTCCGCTGCCGACCGCCACGGATATTCCGCTGCCGACCGCCACGGATATTCCGCTGCCGACGCTTACCAATACGGCATCCCCGCTCACCCCGGTGATCACGGATACGCCGTGGGTTGAACCTACGGTTGGTACTGAGCCGCCTACCGCCGAGCCGCCTACCGCTGAGCCGCCTACCGCTGAGCCGCCTACCGCCGAGCCGCCTACCGCTGAGCCGCCTACCGCTGAGCCGCCTACCGCTGAGCCGCCTACCGCCGAGCCGCCTACCGCTGAGCCGCCCACCGCCGAGCCGCCTACCGCCGAGCCGCCTACCGCTGAGCCGCCTACCGCCGAGCCAACCTCACCACAGACCTTCGAGTCTCCAATAGGGAGCGCACAGCCAGAGATCTCGCGAACGAGCGAGCCTCAGCCCCTGCCAATATCCAAGAGGTAGCACGGGGGCTAGGCGCACAGGATCTACAAATACAATTGGGGGTGGCACAGCCACCCCCAATTATTTGCCTGTGACAGCAAAACATCAGCCACGGATGATCGCCAGCACCTCGTCGCGCTTCTGCTCCATATCCTCGTGCGAGACAACCGACTCCAGGTTCAGGCGGATCAGCGGCTCCGTGTTTGAGGTACGAACATTGAAGTGCCAGGTATCATAGGTCACTGAGATGCCGTCAATACGCTCAATCTTGGCATCGGCGTAGCGCTCGGCCAACGCCGCCAGCCGACCCTGGGTATCATCAACTTTCGAGTTAATCTCGCCAGAGATGAAGTACTTCGCCTCAAGCTCACCGAGCAACTCCGACATCTTCACACCACGCTTGGCGAGCAGTTCCATGATGTAGAGTGAGGGAATAAGGCCCGAGTCGGCGAAGGTAAACGCCTTAAAGTAATAATGGCCTGACACCTCACCCGCGAAGATGGCGTCCTCATCAGCCATACGGCGCTTGATGAAGGCGTGTCCAACCCGCTCGATCAGCGGGGTGCCGCCATCCTCCGCGATCCCGTTGGGCACGGCCCACGAGGCACGCACATCGTAGAGAACCTTCGAGCCGGGTTCCTTGGCCAGCAGATAGCGACCAAGAATAGCCGTCAGGAAATCTCCAGAGATGAAGTCACCCCGGTCATCGATAGCAAAAAAGCGGTCGCCGTCGCCATCGAAGGCGAACCCGATGTCGGCACCTTCATCCTTCACGCGCTGCTGAAGTTCGGCGCGATTCTCGGGCTGAAGCGGATCGAGGCCGTGGTTGGGCAGAGTGCCGTCCGGGTCAAGATAGAGCCCGATCAGCTCAATTGGCAGGTGCGCGTAGACCTCCGAGAGGATCGGGCCGACCATGCCGTTGCCGGTATCGGCGACCACCTTCAGCTTGCGGTCAACCAGGGAGTCCACATCGATCAGCGAGAGTACCTTCTCGATAAACTGATCCTTAAAATCGTAGTCGATCACCTGACCCTTGCGACTAATCGTAGGAAAGTCCTCGCTCTCCACGAGCCTGCGCAGATCCTGAATACCCTCGTCGCCGCTGAGCAGGTAGGGCATCTGGCGCACCATCTTAAAGCCGTTGTACTGCTTGGGGTTGTGCGAGGCCGTCACCATCATACCAGGCAGGCCAAGCTGGGCGCAGGCAAAATAGTACTGGTCGGTGCTGACCATACCGATGTTGGCTACATCGGCACCCTGGTCGATAATCCCGCGCACAACCGCAGCGAAGACTGCGGGGCCAGAGGTACGCATATCGCGACCGACAACCACCTTTTGAGCGCCGAGGAAGGAGACAAAAGCCCGTCCGATCAGGTAGGCCGTGTCCTCGTTCAGATCGGTCGGGTAGACGCCACGAATGTCATATGCCTTAAAGATACCGGGGTTTACCTGCATGGGGATCCTCTCACTCTGCTCTGTTCTGCCGCACGAATTCTAACATCAATACCTTATCGAATAACGAATCTCCCGCCGA
>CAIRFY010000579.1 GCA_903877945.1 uncultured Oscillochloris sp.
AGCCCTCACCCCCCAGCCCCCTCTCCCCGTGAGGGAGAGGGGCAGGGGGTGAGGGTCGTCCGGCAGCAAACTGTCACGCTGATTTGAAACATGCCTCAGGCCAGGTTTCGGGTGCCAGCATGACACGCTGGAACCTGAAACCTGAACCCTGAAACCTGGCCTGAGATAATTTCTTGCATCTAAGTTAAGGTTTCATAACTTTAAGGTCATTCTTAAAATTTCGTCATACAAAATCGCACTACATAGTGTATGATACACATAGCTAAGAGATATGAATATACGCCGTGCGTTCATGAGCGGGGGCTCGTGGAGCCAACAGTGAAAGAAGGGGTTTCTCAATGAAGCGAATACTACGAGTTGCGGTTCTGGTGTCTCTTCTGAGCTTCAGCGTCATGGCTGTCTCCGGTTGTGCTACGAGTCGCGCTGCGGCGGGTTCGCTACAGCCACTGCGGCAGGCCACGGTGGACGGGGCAGCCCAGGTGAACGTGGTTGTTAAATCGTATGTTATTACACCAGACACACTCGTTGTTCCCGCAGGGAAAGTCTCCTTTCACGTCGAAAACCGCGATGTGATCGTGCACGAGATGCTCGTTGTGCATGCCCAGACCAAGAGCTTTGGTCTGCCCTACGATTTCTCGATTTCCCGCGTCATTGAAGACCAGATCGACAAGCCCGGTGAGGTTCCCGACATCCAGCCCAACAGCTCGGGCGATGTAACGCTCGACCTCCCCGCTGGGCGCTATGTGCTGCTGTGCAACCTCGTCGGCCACTTCCAGGCAGGGATGCACACCCTCATTGATGTCGTTCCGAACGTCCAGTAAGAACGCACTGGCGGTAACAACTCATAAGAAGGAAGGACGGGGTGAGCAACACCGCTCACCCCGTCCTTGTGGGTTGTTGGACTGTACGAATCCTGCCCGCTTGATACCGTACGATAAGTTAAAAAATCGTCACACATAAAATATACTACATAGTGTATGATAGGCATAGCTGGTAGGTATCATGATGTGCCGTGTGTTTATGTTAAGGAGGAGTTTCCTATGAAGCGAGTGCTACGAGTTGTGGTTCTGGTGTCTCTTCTGAGCCTCAGTGTTGTGACCGTCTCCAGTTGTGCTAAGGTTGCGGCGAGTCCGTCGCTGCGGCAGATCACGGCGGGCGGGGCAACCCTGGTGAATGTGGATGTCAATTCTTATATTATTACACCAAACACACTCGCCGTTCCCGCAGGGAAAGTCACCTTTCACGTGAGCAACCGCGATGCGATCGTACACGAGATGCTCGTTGTACACGCCCAGAGCAAGAGCTTTGATCTACCCTACGACTTCTCTATCTCCCGCGTCGTTGAGAACCAGATCAACAAACCCGGTGAGGTTCCCAACATTGAGCCCAATGCCTCGGGCGACGTGACGCTCGATCTGCCCCCTGGCCGCTATGTGCTGCTGTGCAATCTCGTCGGTCACTTCCAGGCGGGTATGCACACGCTCATCGATGTCCTCCCGAGCGACAACTAGGGATCCACCGACACCGGCAGATAGCAAACGGCACACAGAAGGGGGGAAGTGGATTAATCCGCTTCTCCCCTTCTGTGTTGGGGGGGCGGGTGCGGGAAGCGACATCTCATCGCATAACTATCGGCAGCCACATGGAGCGGTCATTCAGGATGCCACTCGACGCCCGAAACTGCGCCCCGCCGAGAGGGCCAGCCGTCACCCCGCCGGGGCCACGGCCAAGCTCGCCCGACAGATAGGCGCGTAGAAACCCGGCCCAGTCGCCATCACGCGGCTCGCCACTCGCTCCATAGAGGTAGCGCTGCACCATGGTGGGTTGCCCTCCGAGGCGTTCGTTCGTGGGGAAGAAGACCGATAGACCGGCGGAGTCACTGAGCGAGATTGGGCGACCGGCGATGCCTATGCCTGACACCTGCGCTGATGCCAGCACAAGCGGCGTCGTGCCGCCGTTTAGCTCGTTCAGCAGAGCTGTGCTGGCATTTTGCAGCGTCGTGGGCAGCGTCGTATCAGCAGTAATGGCGCTCGCAAGCCCTTTAAGATCGACCAGGGCGTCCTCCTGCGCGTTGATCAGGCCATTGCCCGACGAGTCATATGCCTGAATGGTCTGGCGGATACGCCCAAGAGCCTTACGCATTGCGGCGCTATCGCTGGTGAGCGCAGGCGTGAGGACGCCACCAAGGGTGTTCAACGCAGCACTCACCGCCGTCGCCCGACTCAGGTCGTAGGCCGCGAGGCTCAGCGCCTTTGCGCTATCATAGTTGCCCATCGCGGTGCGATAGTCGTTCACGATACCCTTGGCAACCTCGGCTGGCAGATCGCGCTTCGTCCCCGCCAGGAGTGGCAAGATCGCGGTGTAGAGGGGCAGCGACCAGTATTCGTCTGCGGCGGCCACCATATAGCGGGCATAGGGCGCGTTCGCCGAGACAACCTCAACCGCACCCATCAGCGACGCCTGGTAGAAGATAATATCGAGCCGCTTGCCGCCCACACCCAGGCCAGCCGCGCCAAAGGCCGACTGTAGGCCAGCGATGTCGAGCGAGGGCACACCCGCAGCCGTCATGTCATAGCCCAGGCCACCGATAGGATGTCCGGGGCCAGCGATGATCAGCATCGTGTGTCTGGCAGGGTAACGCGCCATCGCTGTCGCCACGAAATCGCCCAGGGTCGCTGGGTCGCCCGTGGAGATTTCGCCGCGCTCCTGGCAGTCGGGCGTGGCCGTGGGCGACAGGTAGCAGAACGGCACCCCTGTATCACCGTAGGTGTCACTCAAGGTGACCAAATGCACGTGCGGGTAGTCCGCAGCCATGACGCGCAACTGGTCGAGCTGCCGGTCGAGCTGGGCGACCCGTGAGGTATGGACAGGATCGCCGAGCTGGTTGTCGCCCGCCGCGTAGACCATCAGTGTCCAATCGGCGGTGTTGTTCGCCGCTGCGGGGAGGGTGGCCGAAGGCGTCACCGCCGCTGTGGGCGGATCGACCTGCGTAGACACCAGGGTGATCGCCCGTTCGTAGAACGAGTAGCCGTACTGCACGCCTGCGGCATCAGAGACGACCACATACCAGCGGTAGCTGTGCCCGTCGTGAAAGCCGAAGTTCGGCACAGTGCTGAAGGTCTTTGGTGAGAGCATGAACTGGGTGGCAGTTCCCTTCGTTCCACACACCTGAGGCGGCAGGTTGGTGTTCGGATCGATCTGCTGCGGGTCGTACACGCAGAGCTGATACTGTTCTCCGATCACTCCCCGTGCGGCCCAGGTCAGAGTCACCGGACTCGTATCCGTAGCCACGACCGTGCTGTAAGAGAGCGGGTTTCGTAGTGACACATCTCCAACATCCATATCCAAGCCGGTCATTGTTTGCCCCGCCCCCAGCGCACTGATTGTCGGCCCGGCCCAGAAACTCACCCGGCCATCCGGTCGGGAGGTGCCCGTCGGTGCGTTCAGGAACCAGACCTGGTATGACTCGCCGGTACCCAGGGGCTGCACCCCAAAGAATCTGTAGCCCCCCACCGCATCGGTGACCGCATCAGCGATGATCGCGCTACCGGCGGAGGTGGTGCGCGACAGAAGCACATGGGCACCCGCCGTTGCCACGCCGCCCTGCGTCACCTTGCCGCTCAGCGCTGCGAACGATGCGCAGATTCCCATGTCAATGTCATCAACCCACAGCCCGCGCTGTGCGCCGCCCGGCGCGTTGCGCAGCGTCACCAGGAACAGTGCCTGTCTGATATTGCTCAGCGTGCCGAGCTTGGTCGTATCGGTGATGTCCCAGGTGAACGTGTGCCATGTGCCGTCAACCTGAGCAGGTGCGGGTGCTGCGTCTGATGTGATAATCGGCGTGCCGGTGTTTACCTGATCCACCTGGTATATCTCGACCTGAAGCTGGTCGCCGACCTGCGTGTTTCCAGGGTCATAGCGATACGCAAGGGTGCCGGTGATCTCGCTTATGGCAGCCGGGATGCTGATCTGCTGGCCAACCGAGGCCACCCCACCGGTAGCTCCGCTGAGGAAAACCGACTGCGGCGCAGACTGCGACTGGGTTTTATCGAAGCTGACACGGGGCCGCTGCTGCTTCCACACCGTTGACTGTGAGACCGTCGGGTCAGCGAGGGCAGGGGAGCAAATGTCCACCTGGCTCAAGCGCGGGCCGGGCACCGCGCCGGGGTGGATGAAGGGCGGTGGCGAAGGTGGCACCGCGCCGGGGACAAACATCGAGGGGGGAGGGGACCGCTGAGCCGAGACACCCAGCGGCAGCAGGGCCAGCAGCAACGCAATCTGAATCATCATACGTGTAGGGCTCAATCATCCCCCCGATCTTTTTGCAATCAAAAATCTTAAATATCCGGTGGCGGCTCAGGTTCGCCCATCATATCGCCGTACCAGCGCTCCAGCCACTCCAGCGCCTCGTAGAGCCTGCCGCCCGGCATGCGCCGGTACGATGAGATACCAAAGTTGCGGTAGAGTCCGCTGAAGACACCGAAATACTCGTTGCGCCGGGTGCGCTCGGCCAGGGCGTGGGCCACCCGCCGCGCCGTCTGGGCCAACTTCGCCGCCGAGGGATCGTCCAGGGTGTCCGCCCGTCGCGCCCAGGGATCGGCCCCCTGAGCCTCCTCGTTATCTTCGACCCCCACGCCGTCGAGTTGACGTTCAACCATCATCTGGTGGCGGGCCAGGGTGGCCATCGCCATCGTGCCCACATACGCCTGCTCGGCCTGGCTCTGCTGGTGGCGTCCTGGCAGCAGCACATCGCCACTATCGAAGCCCTGGGGCCGCGCCGTCTGCCAGAGAGTCGATGCAGCTTCGCGCTGAAAGAGATCTAGCCGGGCGCGGCCCGCTAGGTCGCTCACCTGCCCAGCATCCAGGGTGATCAGCCAGAGCGGCAGCAACTCCACGCGCAGGCAGAGCATCTGTACGTCGCCGGTGTCGGTCTCGACCGGCATACGTTTGGCCCCGGATGCTAGCACCGTATGGGCGCGCAGGCGGCGCTCCTCTTTACTGGCGCTCAGGCCGAGGGCGGCGCACAGCTCGGGTATCGGCAGGTAGGTGCGGTTCGGGTCAGGCCCGAGCCACGTCAGAATATCTTGGGCATAAAACCAGTTCATAGAATTAGCCTCAGGAAACCCGTCCGTTTACGGGCGGGAGGAATGAGGCTTGTACGGCCTCACCCTGGCGGTAGACGCTCCCCTACGCCGCGTGAAGCGGCGCAGGGCTGTGATACATGTGTACGTGTAGAGGATCGTCCCTATCGTGCAGAAGGCACGAAGCCGGTTCTCCGGTGGATACTGTTTTACGCACGTGAGCACCTGAACCGTGCAGGTTCC
>CAIRFY010000580.1 GCA_903877945.1 uncultured Oscillochloris sp.
AGCGGCCTTCGTAGACCTAGTCGGGGGCTTCAGCCCCCCGGCGGCGACACCGCATAGGGCGAGTTTTGCGGTATTGCGTAAAAAGTATTGCTCCTAGCCCCCCCCCTACCCCGTACCTACCGCCTAACGTGCTCTCTGCCGTAGGCAAGAATCTCATCAAGGAAGCGCGAGGGCTTGAGGGTCTGGCCTCGGTTGCGGCCCGGCGCCCAGGAGAGGTAGAGCCGCTCGGCGGCGCGGGTGAGGGCCACGTAGCAGAGCCGCCGCTCCTCTTCGATGCCGTCGGGCGTGCTTAGGCTGCGCTCGTGGGGCAGCGTGCGCTCTTCTAGGCCAGTCACAAAGACGAAGGCCCACTCCAGACCTTTGGCGGCATGAATGGTGAGCATCTGTACCTGATCGCGCTCGCTCTCCTTCTCGTCGGCGTAGGTAACCAGGGCGATCTCCTGGAGCATGCTCGACAGGCTCTCGTGTTCCTCGGCGGCGACCATTAGCTCCTGGAGGTGGCCACGGGCGTCGGGCAGATCCTCGGGACTGACCCGACTCTCCAGAGCGGCCATGTAGCCGCTTTGCTCCAGCACATCGGCCAGCAGGTGGTCAGGCGAGGCGGTACCGGCAGCCATGCGCCGCCAACGGGACAGCAGGGCGGCCATACGCCGGGCACCCTCGGCGGCCTTCGGTGAGAGCAGGTTGATGGCCTCGGACTGGTTCATGGATTCAGAAAGGGAGATCTCGCGCTGGGCGGCGAAGGCGGAGAGTTTGGCGATGGCCTGGGCTCCCAGGCCACGCGCCGGTACGTTGATGATCCGCACCAGGCTGAGATTATCGGCGGGGTTTGCGATGGCCCGCAGGTAACAGAGGGTGTCCCGCACCACGGCCCGGTCGTAGAAACCAACGCTACCGCGCACGCTGTAGGGAATCTTGGCGTGGCGCAGGGCGGCCTCGATCACGCGGCTCATGTGGCGGGTGCGATAGAGGATGGCTATTTCGCGCAGGCGACGGCCCGCCGTCTGTAGTTCGTTAATGCTGCGGGCGATCTGCTCGGCCTCCTCGCGCCCGTCCTTCGACTCGTGGATGAGTACGCAGCGCTCGCCGGGGGCCGTGATCCCGGCGGCGCGCAGGGCCATGGGTGGAACCGCCTGGCTATGGCGGATCACGGCGAAGGCCGCGTCGAGGATGGGCTGGCGCGAACGGTAGTTAGTGTCGAGTTCAACGACTTGGGACTCGGGAAAGTCGTGGGCGAAGCGAGTGATGATGCTGTGGTCGGCGTTGCGGAACCCGTAGATGCTCTGCATACCGTCGCCGACCACAAACAGCGAGCGCGGGCGACCGCCCGTTGGGCGGGTGAGCAATTCGATCAGAGCGTGCTGGCTGGGATCCGTGTCCTGGTACTCGTCCACCAGCACATGCCGCCAGCGGTCTTGGATCTGCTCCAGCACTTCGTGGTGCTCGGTGAGCAGGCGGTGGGCCAGCAGGATCAGGTCGTCAAAATCGAGAGCGTTGGCCTGCTCTAAGGCGCGTTGGTAGCGCCGATAGCAGCCGGACACAAAGCGATCCACCGGGTCAGGCGAAAAGCGGGCCATCAGGCGCGGGGTGAGCAGTCGGCTCTTAGCCCGCGAGATGCGGCGCAGCACCTCGTCGGGTTCCAGCAGCATAGGTGGGCGCTCGGTGGCAGCCTCAAGGGCGGTCGTGGCCAATTGAAGCTGCTCATCACCGGCGTAGATACTGAAGTCAGCGGTGTAGTTGCCAATGCGCCCGGCGATCTGCTCGCGCAGCATACGGGCGCAGACAGCGTGGAAGGTGCCAGCCACCAGGCCACGCGATGTGCCGCCGAGCTGGGCGCGCAGGCGCTCGCGCATTTCCTTGGCGGCCTTATTCGTGAAAGTGAGGGCCAGGATCTGGGTGGGCTTTGCGCCACCCCCGATCAGGTGGGCGATGCGCAGGGTGAGCACGCGGGTCTTACCGCTGCCCGCGCCGGCGCGCACGAGTACGGGGCCGATGGGGGCCACCACCGCCGCCCGCTGCTCGGGGTTGAGTCCTCTGAGTGTGTCCATGATGGCGCATCATACCATTACAAAGACAAGGTTTGCAGGTACTTTACAGTTTGTCGCCGATCAGCCCTCACCCCCCAGCCCCCTCTCCCTGAGCGGGAGAGGGGGAGTCGGAGGCATCCTGCTGCGGAATCTCCCCTCTCCC
>CAIRFY010000581.1 GCA_903877945.1 uncultured Oscillochloris sp.
CGCTTCGCTCAGCGTGACAGTTTGTAGCGCAGGATTCCAGCCTGCGGTGGTACTCCTGCCGCCTGGAAGGCGGTGCTACATTCACTGCGAACTGTCACACTGTTCTGAACCATGTCCTGCCAATCAAATGTTCAGGCGGCTACCCGCCAATCTCGACAAGCGCCTCGTCGGGGTCGATCAGGGCGGCGGGGCCAGCGATCTGGCCGCGTATGGTCTCCAGGCCCAGGCCGAGTGCGTTGATCGCCGACACGACTGCATCCTCGTGGTCGCGATGGGTGATGAAAACCACGGTGGGGCCGGTGTCGGTGGAGGCGTAGACCGGCACACCCTGGTCGCGCAGGTCGTTGCACATGCGGAAGAGGGCGATGTTCTCGGGCTCCCAGCCGATCAGCTTGTTCTCGCGGCTGCCCGACATAGTGACGCCGTGCAGACGCATGCTGTCCATCTCGGCGAGTTGCCCAACGGTGCGCCAGTCGCCGGAGCGGATGGCGTCCAGGCACTCGATAATCTCGTCAGTGCGGCTGAGCATCCAGCTCTTGAACAGGCTGCTCTGCGGGGCGTCGTGGTGGGCGGACTCGGTCTTCAGGCCGATCCGCGAGTCAATCGGGACGGTGATCAGGCGCACCTGGTCAAGCTGGCCCTCGCCGTCGAGGCGCAGAGCAAAGCTGTCGGCGTGACTCAGGCCGGGGTAGCTAAGCCAGAGGGCCAGGCCACCGGCTGCGCTGCGGCAGCCCGACCCGGCCAGCAGGCGGGCGAAGCAACTCAGGAAGCGCCGGTTGCTTGCCAATTCCGGCCCGTAGAGCGCGGCCAGGGCGGCGGCGGCCAGGGCCGCCGAGGCCGAGGCGCTGGTGCCCAGACCCTTGCCCGCCACCCGCGACTGGAGGACGTTGCGCGAGGAAACGTGGGCGCGAGTCTGCACGCCCGTCAGCCCACGCACAGCATCGAGGGTCTGCACGATCCGGTCAAGGTCGCGCCCAATGGCCGGTGTCCCGCCGATGGCGGCGCTATCCTCGGCCAGGTCGGGACTGAACTCAACGCAGGTGGTGGTGTGGGCGGCGCTGTTGTTGACCGAGATCGAGGGCAGGTAGGCGATGCGCGAGGCCCAGTCACACAAACCGTGGTACTTAAGTACGCCCTGCATCGGGAAGGCGCGAGCGGCCGCCCTGCCGCGCTCCAGCGGGGCGGGGATAGTGTGCGGATACGGCTCATAGGCCACGCCGTAGGACTCCAGTGCGGCCAGAATGCGCTCGTTCCCAGCGCGCATTGCTTCCAGGGTGTCGGAAAATTCCGGCGGGATTGTCGTGTTCATGCTTATCTCTAGTGAATGCAAAATGCAAAATGCAAAATTGCCAATTGCCAATTTTGCATTTTGCATTTTGCATTTCGCATTGATCATCGTCGCTCGTAGTTCGGAGCCTCTTTGGTGATCGTCACATCGTGGGGGTGGCTCTCGATCTGACCGGCCATGGTGATACGAATGAAACGGGCCTGACGGCGCAGCGTGTCGATATTCTGCGAACCGGTGTAGCCCATACCGGCGCGCAGACCGCCGACAAGCTGGAAGACCGTGTCGCTCAGCGGGCCTTTGTAGGCGACCATGCCCTCAATGCCCTCCGCGACCAGCTTCTTGCCCTCGCCGCCCTGGAAGTAGCGGTCGCCCGAGCCCTTCTTCATCGCCCCGATGCTACCCATACCACGGTAACTCTTATAGCTGCGACCCTCGTAGAGGATGGTCTCGCCGGGACTCTCCTCGGTGCCAGCGAAGAGCGAGCCAATCATCACCGTATGCGCGCCAGCGGCCAGCGCCTTGGGGATGTCGCCAGAATACTTAATGCCGCCGTCGGCGATGATCGGCACGCCGGAGTGTTCAGCGGCGCGGGCGCATTCCATCACAGCGGTGATTTGGGGCATACCAGCGCCAGTAACGACGCGGGTGGTGCAGATCGAACCCGGCCCCTGGCCCACCTTCACCCCATCCACCCCACGCTCGATTAGGGCAATCGTCGCGTTAGCGGTGGAGACGTTACCAGCGATCAGTTGCATGCTGGGGAAGGACTCGCGCACACGCAAGACCGCGTCAAGGACGCCCTGGGAGTGACCGTGGGCCGTGTCGATGGTAATTACATCAGCCCCGGCGCGCATCAGCGCACCCGCCCGCTCCATGTAATCGCCCGTGGTGCCGATGGCCGCGCCCACTCGCAGGCGACCATGCTCATCCTTACATGCGATAGGGTGTTCGATCTGCTTCATGATGTCCTTGACGGTGATCATACCGCTGAGCTTGCCCTGGCTGTTCACCACCAGCACCTTCTCGATACGATGCTTATGCAGCGCTGCTTTGGCTTGCTCCAGAGTGGTGCCCTCAGGCACCGTCACCAGGTTCTTGCTGGTCATCAGTTCGCAGATCGGGCGGGTGCGATCTGTCTCAAAGCGCAGGTCGCGGTTGGTGAGGATGCCCACCAGGTCGCCCTCCTCGGTGCAGATCGGCACGCCGCTGATGCGGTACTCCGACATCAGGTCGAACGCATCGCCCACCGTGCGGTCGGGCGAGAGGGTGATCGGATCCGTGATCATGCCGCTCTCGGAGCGCTTGACCTTGCGCACCATCTCGGCCTGCTCCTCAATCGACATGTTCTTATGGATGAAGCCGATCCCACCCTCGCGGGCCAAAGCAATCGCCAGGCGATGCTCAGAGACAGTGTCCATGGCTGCGCTGACGATGGGGATGTTCATCCGCACCTTGCGCGTGAGCCAGGTGGACACATCAGCCTGGGCTGGCAGCACCCGCGACTCCGCAGGTACGAGCAGCACATCGTCGAAGGTGAGGCCCTCGCGGGCAAACTTATCCTCCCACTCGATACTCATCGGTTATCCTCCCTTAGTTATTGCAGATTGCAGATTACCGTCCATTTCGCGCTAACAAAAAACCCCCGCGCAGGCAGGCGCGGGGGGCAGTAGTGGTGGTATGTCGTATCAGTTGTACAGTTCGAACCCATTGCTGGCGGGTTTACTTCGTTCACATGAAACTGGCAGATAAATTCTGGCTACTATACCGTGTGACGGGCGGTGCGTCAACTTTGGGGGGCATGTGGCCACATCAGAGTCGTGGATCGCCGCGAAGCCCTCACCCCCCAGCCCCCTCTCCCTGGGCGGGAGAGGGGGGCAGGATGCATCCTGATGCAGAATCTCCCCTCTCCTCGTGAGGGAGAGGGGCTGGGGGTGAGGGGGCGAGGCCAACGTTGGAACAGCCCCCCGGCGAACCTTGACAGTTGGCAAAACCGTCGTAAAATAAATAAACCGACTGACGGTTTATTTATTTTCCTGTTCGACGAGGGCAACGATGGCGCGCACGGTCAATGAGCAAGAATACGCCGTCAAGCGCACCGAAATCCTCGACGCCACCTGGCGGCTGATGTACAGCAAGGGCTACGACCAGATCACGATCAAGGATGTTATCGACGAGCTGAAGATTTCGAAGGGGGCCTTCTACCACTATTTCGGCTCGAAGCAAGATCTGCTTGAGGCGCTGCTCGAACGACTAGGCCAGCAGAGCGAGCTGATCTTCGCCCAAATGGCGCATGAGCCTGGCCTGCCGACCCTCAGCCGGCTTCAGCGTTCCTTCGATAGCATTGGCCGCTGGAAGGTCGCGCAGAAGGCGAACCTGCTCTCGCTGCTGCGCAGTTGGTATGTTGATGAGAACGCCGTCGTGCGTCTGCGGGTGCAGGCGACGATGCTGGCGCACACCGGGCCGCTCCTCGGCGAGCTGATCACGCAGGGTGTGGCGGAGGGCGAACTGACGACGGCGTTCCCCGACCTGGCCGGTACCATTGTCATCTCGCTGTTGATGAGCCTGGGCGACGCCTTCGCCAAAATGCTGCTGACGCCCACGCCGCAACCGGATGCGCTCCTGGTCGCCGAGCATGTGGTCGCGGCCTACAACGACGCTCTGGAGCGCGTGCTGGGCGCACAGCCCGGCTCGCTCCATCTGATTGACGCGGAGACAACTCGCGAGTGGTTTGAGGCGGGAGGGATCGCATGACCCAATCTATCACTCTGGCCTGGCGTAACATGTGGCGTAACTGGCGGCGCACGGTGATCGCCCTGGTGGCGATCATTCTCGGTGTCACCCTGCTGCTGTTCTTCGACGGTCTGATCAAGGGCTCGGACCAGGCGATTTTCGGCAACGCCGTGCGCCTCTACGGCGGCAACCTACAAGTTCACGCGCCGGGCTTTCGCGCCAAGGCCACCCGCCTGCCGCTGCTGTCCCTGGAGAGCGCCGACACAGTAATCCAGACGGTGAAGGCCCAGCCAAACATCCTGGCCGTCGCCGAGCGGATCAGCACCGCCGGGATTGTGAGCAACCACGGCAATACGCTGCGTGTGGCGATCACCGCCATCGATCCAGTTGTTGAAACGCCCATGAGCATCCAGGCCGAGCATATCGTCCAGGGCCGCTTTCTGCTCTCGGCTGACCGTAGCGCGATGGTGATCGGCAAAGGGATGTCCGACGCGCTCCAGGTGCAGGTGGGCGATACCGTGAACCTGGTGGGTCGTCGCAAAAACGAGGCGATGCGTCAGCATACGATGACCATCGTCGGCATCTATAACCTAGGCATGCCCGAGATCGAGAAGAGCAGCGTCTACATGTCGCTCAGCGACGCACAGATCCTTTACAACCTCCGAGATCAAGCCACCGAGGCGGTGATCTTCCTCCAAAATGTTGGCGGCGAGGATCGCCTGATGAACACGCTCCAGGGCGATCTGCCGAACTATGAGGTTGATACCTGGCAGACCCTGCGCCCCGAGATCCGCCAGACCCTGGACACCAAGCTGGCCGCCTCGACCTTCTTCGGCCTGATCATCCTGCTGATCGCCGCCATCGGCATCCTCAACCTGATGACCATGGCCGTCTTCGAGCGCACCCGCGAAATGGGTGTCCTAGCCGCGCTAGGTATGAAGGGCCGCCAGATCATGGGCTTGTTCTTGCTGGAGGGTGCCCTGATCGGCGTCGTCGGCGCGGTCATCGGCTGCGGCATGGGTGCCCTGTTGACGTGGTGGGTCGGCCAGGTCGGCATCAACCTAGCGGGCGTCTCGGGCATGGGCGAGATCGGTGCCCTGATGGGCGACCGGCTCTACCCGGTGATCAGCCCGAGCGCGCTGATCAGCCGTGGGATCATGGTGGTGATCCTCACCTCCCTGGCCTCGCTCTACCCGGCCTGGCAGGCGTCCCGCAAAGAACCCGCCGTCGCGCTGCACCATGTATGAATCCCTCACCCCCAACCCCTCTCCCCGTGTAGGAGAGGGATGTCTGGGGAGGGTGAGGGGAGAAAGAGAATCTCCATGCTCTATAAGCTCTGGGTGCTGGCCTACCGCGACCTCGGGCGCAACCGCAGGCGCACGATCATGACCACAGTTGCGGTGGCCCTCGGCCTGGCCCTGCTGATCCTGATGAACGGCTACATCGCCGGAGTGATGGATGGTGCGCTTCAGAACAACATCCGCTTGAAGACAGGCCACGTACAGATCCGGGCCAGTTCGTATAACGAGGCCGACCTGAGTCTGCAATGGAGGGATCTGCTGAGCGAACCCGCGCAGATCGTGGCCAGGGCCAGCGCCATGCCCGAGGTGCGGGCGGCCGCCCCGGTACTCTGGGCCGGCGGCGTGATCGCCACCTCCAACGACTCGCTCGGCCTCCAGATAACCGGCATCGACACGGCCTCTGCGATCTACGACCCCATCCGCAGCGCCATGGTGGCGGGCGATTTCCTGGCCGCCGATGACCGCAGCGGCATCCTGATCGGCCAGCATCTGGCCGAGGATCTGGGCCTAGGTTTGGGCCGCGATGTGAGCCTGACCGTGGTGGACTCGGACGGCCAGGCCGACGAGGGCATCTTCACGGTGCGCGGGCTGTTCAACACCGGCATTCCCTCCTACGACGAGAGTACCGTGCTGATGCCGCTCTCGAAGGCCCAGGCATTTGCCCGCGCCGACAAGCGGGCCAGCGCAATTATCTTGATGCTCAACAGCCAGGAGTCCACCGCCAGCGTCGTCGCCGCGCTCCAGTCCCCCGGCGTGCAGGTACTCACCTGGAGCGACATGAACCAACTGATCGTCCAGACCCTCCAATCAAGCCTGGCCTTCTACTACATCTTGGATGGCGTCGTCATCCTGATCGTGGCCGTGATCATCGCGAACACCCTGCTGATGTCCGTGTTCGAGCGCATCCGCGAAATGGGCATCCTGAGCGCCCTGGGCATGAAGGGCTACCACCTCACGCAGATGCTACTGCTAGAGGCGACGTGCCTCGGCCTAGGCGGGATTGCCCTCGGCCTGATCCTCGGCCTCAGCGGAGTGGCCTACATCACCTATGTGGGCATCCCCATCGGCGACCTGGCCTCGGCGGCGGGCAACAGCGTCGCTCTCGGTAGCACCATTTATGGGCGCTTCGTGCCCGACACGTTCGCCGGTCTCTCCCTGGCGACCCTGCTAATCATCCTGGCGGCATCCCTTTACCCCGCTTGGTACGCATCGCGCCTGGAGCCCGCTGAGGCGCTGCGGGGATGATGCAAGATGCAAGATGCAAAATGCAAAATGCAAGATGCAAGATGCAAGATGCAAGATGCAAAATGCAAGATGCAAGATGCAAAATGCAGATGTAAGGGACGCGGATCTTTTTAATTGTCCCATTGTGGGTGATCTGTCACGCTGAGCGAAGCGAAGCGTCCCGGTCGGGATTCTTCGCTTCGCTCAGAATGACCACCATCCCGAATTGAGCCACGACCTAAAATCTAAAATCTAAAATCTGCAATAAGGAAATAGTATGGACGCCATCCGGCTCGACCATGTGAGCAAGATCTATCACGTTGGTGCGGTTGAGACCCGCGCCCTCAACGATGTGAGCCTGAGCATCGGCGAGGGCGAGTTCACCGCGCTGGTCGGCCCATCGGGCTCGGGCAAGACGACGTTGCTCCAGTTAATCGGCTGCCTGGACAAGCCCGACGCGGGCGCGGTGAAGATCAAGGGCCAGGATGTGACCCGCTTCAGTGCGAACCAGCGCGCCGACCTGCGGCGTACCAGTATCGGCTTTGTGTTTCAGTTCTTCGCCCTGGTGCCGGTACTCACCGCCTACGAGAACGTCGAGCTGCCGCTACTGCTCAGCGGAGTCAAGCCGTCCGAACGGCGCGAACGGGTGAACGGCCTGATGCGCGCTGTCGGCCTGGAGGATCGCGCCAACCACCGGCCCGACCAACTCAGCGGCGGGCAGCAGCAGCGCGTGGCTATCGCCCGCGCCCTGGCTCCCCGCCCCGTCCTCGTGCTTGCCGACGAGCCCACGGCGAACCTCGACACCGCCAATGGTCAGCAGGCCATGGAGATCATGGAGCGCCTGAACAAAGAGACTGGCACCGCCTTCGTGTATGCCACCCACGACCCACGCGTGATCGCCTACGCCCGGCGGGTTGTCAAAATGCAGGACGGTGCCATCGTCGATGCCGGTGTGGCATAAATTTTTCATATTGAATAATGTAACAATGAATTCGTCACATTATTCAATATGAAACGAGGTCTGGGGCGCAGCCCCAGAAGGCATATGCGTAGCATCTTGACAATCATCGCCCTGGCGATCCTCGTCGCCGGGTGCGCCAGCGTACCCGTCACCACACCCACGCCCGCCGCCCAGGTTGGACCGACCGCCCTATCGGCGGTGGGCGGATCGCTGAAGGCCGAGGGCCGAGTGGTGCCCGTCCAAAGCGCATCCCTCAGCGTGCCGGTTGGCGGCGTAGTCGCCGAGGTATTCGTCGCCGAGGGCGACTCCGTCCAGGCCGGGCAGCCGCTGCTGCGCCTTGAGCGTGCCCGCGCCGAGGCGCAGGTTCTCCAGGCCCAGGCCGACGTCCAGGCGGCCCAGGCCAGCTTCGAGCAACTGCGTGCGGGTGCCACGCCCGAACAGATTGCCGCCGCTGAGGCGGCGGTCGCCCAGGCCCAGGCCCAGTTACGCCAGACCCAGGGCGGCGTGACGGCCAGCGATCTCGCCGCCGCCCAGGCTCAGCTCGCCCAGGCCCGCGCCGCCCAGGCTCGCCTCCAGTCCGGCCCCGACACCGCTGACCTGCGCCAGGCCCAGGCCCAGCTTGCCCAGGCCCAGGCTATCGCCCAGACCCAGCGCGACAGCCTCTCGTCCGCCAAGGTGCAGGCCCAGATGCAGATTGCGCAGGCCGCCAATACCCTGCGCGACCGCCAGGCCGACTACAGCCGCATCTACTGGGAGAACCGCACGCAGGAGCGGCGTCCCGGCAATTTATCGCAGGCCCAGAAGGATCAGGAGTCCGCCGCCCTGCACGCTGTCCAGAACGCTGAGCATGCTCTGGCCCAGGCGCAGCAGACTCTGGCCCTGGCCCAGGACGCTGAGCTGACAGGTGTGGCTGCTGTTGACGCCCAGGTGCGTGACGCCCAGGCCCGCCTTGATAAGCTCCAGGCTCCCGCTGGCCCCGACCAGATCGCGGCGGCGCGTGCCCAGGTCGCAGCCAGCCAGGCCAGCCTAGAGAAACTACGCGGCGACCAGCGCGGCGGCACCCTGGACGTTGCCCAGGCCGTGGTGTCCCAGGCCGAAGCGAACCTAGCTCAACTGCGCGCCGGGGCACGTCCCAGCACCCTGGCCGTAGCCGCCGCTCAGGTGAGCCGTGCCGAGGCGACCCTGGCCCTCGCCAAGGCGTCCCTCGCCGAGACCGAGCTACGTGCCCCCTTCGCCGGTACCGTCGCCGCGATCATCCCCCGGCTCGGCGAGTACCTAGCCATAGGCACACCAGTGATCGATCTCGCCGACCTGAGCGTCTGGCAGGTCGAGACCACCGACCTGACTGAACAAAACATCGCACGTGTCCGCGTGGACAGCAAGGCCACCATAACCCTAGACGCCCTTCCGGATCTGGAGTTACGCGGCAGCGTCGCCCGCATCCGCACGCTCGGCGAGAGCAAACAGGGCGACATCACCTACGCCGTAACGATCCGGCTTGACCAGCAGGATTCCCGGTTGCGCTGGAACATGACCGCCTCAGTGCGCTTCGCCGAGGGGCTGTAGTAGACTGTGGCCTTTTGACCAGGTTTCAGTCCGCTCAGCAAAATCAGCGATCAGCTACCCGTAATGCAGCCCAAGGCAAGCTGTGCAGTGGGCCGCCGGGAATGATCAACAGACGGTGGGCCGGGTGGAGCCGGGCACGGAGAGCCGCCGGGATCAGTCACTCGCCGAATGCGGCGAGTTCCGCCCACGGCAGCGCCTGTCGGCCCGACTGGAAGGGAATGTCTTGGATAGATCAACACCGTCCAACCCTCGGCGCAGATCAACCGGCGCAGGGTGAGTTGCGCCCAGGGATAATCGGCGTGATCAGGAGGCAGTGCGGCAAGCATACGGCGGGCAAGGGCGACAGCGCAGCGCGGATCGCGGTGGCAATTGGCGGACAGGCCGGCGCGCTCAACGAGTGGCGGCGCACCCTGGAGGAGGCCGAGCAGACCCTCATTCTCGGTCGCCAGCTCTTCGGCACCGCCCACGTGCTGGCGTTCAGCGACCTCGGCGTCTACCGGCTGCTGGTGCGTCTGCGCGAGACGCCCGAGCTTTGGACATTCTACCGCGAGACGCTGGCGAAGCTCGTTGACTACGACACGCGCCAGCGCGCCGACCTGATCAAGACCCTTGAGGCGTACTTTGGCCACCTCGGCAATCTGCGCGCCACCTCCGAGTCGCTCCACGTCCACCGTAACACCTTGCTCTATCGGCTTGAGCGGATCAAAGAGATCAGCGGGATGGACCTCGATAACTCCGAAGAGTACTTCACCCTCTGGCTGGCACTGCGCGCCCACCGGGTGCTCGCTACGCTGGATGAGACGTAGCGAGACGGGGGTTGATCGCCTCAGACAAGGTCTGCGGATTCTCTACAGTTTGCGATGTTCGTAGTGGGCGCTTCAGCGCCAAGCGGCTGAGGCCGCATTTCAGCGCAGTAGAAGGGAGCCAGGAAATCAGCGATACGCTGGCGGCCCTGCTGGCGCAACTTAACCTCACTCGAGAGCAACCGTAGGTGTCCGGCGACGTGCCTGACGAGTGAGCGCATCGATGGCCGTCCGTAGTTCGGTGAAACTCTGGTGGCATTGCGCCTTTTCGGGGTGCATCATGCGGGCGACAAGTGCCGCGAGGCCCCCGGAAACACCATCTGCCAAGAGCAGAGCAAGAACATCCTCACTGTCTGTACGTCCAGCGCTGGGATCTGGAGGGTATTGATCTATCAAAATATCGAAAAGTGTTGCCCCAAGTGCATAGATCACACCGCGTTCATCAACTTCTTCGGACAACTCCTGCTCCGGTGGCGAGTAGCCGGGAGTCTTCGTTTGTGGGTTACGCTTTTTACCAATTCCAACCGATCCGAAATCGAGCAGGTA
>CAIRFY010000582.1 GCA_903877945.1 uncultured Oscillochloris sp.
CGGGACGCTTCGCTGCGCTCTGCGTGACATGTACAACAGGGTAGATTCTGCTCTATCATGGATTTCCCTACCCCGGATAGATCATCCCCCCCTCCACACGTAGCCGCGTGATCTCCTCAAGAAACTCGGCCCCGAAGTCGCTCAGATCCGTGGCGCTGATCAGCGTCTGTTGCTCCGGTCGGCGGATCGCCTCCAGCATATGCGTGCGCCGTCGGGCGTCCAGCTCGCTGAGCATATCGTCAAGGAGCAACACCGGCGACTCACCGCTGCGCTGGCGCATCAGGTCGGCCTCGGCCAGCTTCAGGGCCAGGGTAATGCTGCGCTGTTGCCCGCGTGATCCGTAGCGCCCCAAGTCGATCCCGGCCACCGCAAAGCCCAGGTCGTCGCGGTGCGGGCCGATCAGCGTCTGCCCACGGGCCAGTTCATCAGGGCGCGTGGCCCTAAACTCCTGGGTCAGACGCTGCGCCAGTCCCCCGGCATCACACGTCCCATCCAGGCCCAGACTAGGCCGGTACTCGATCTGGAGAGGCGCATCATCACCGCTAATCGCGCAGAAGAGCGGGCCAACAATGGCGTTGAGATCCGTCACCGCCCGCAGCCGCTCGGCCAGCAGGTAGCCACCAGAGGCCGAAAGCTCCTGATCCCAGTAGCCCAGTTCATCGTCCACACCACGCAGCGGGCGGCGACGCTCACGCCAAGAGCGCAGCAGACTATTACGCTGCTGCACGATCTTCTGGTATTGGGCCAGGGTACGCACATAATGCGGGTCAAGCTGGGAGAGAGTAATGTCGATATAGCGGCGGCGCTCGGCGGGCGGGCCGTCCACCAGCGCCAGGTCGGCGGGGGTGAAGAGAACCACGCGCAGTTGGCCGACCAAATCAATCGCACGGGCGGGGCGCTTATCAATCCGCACCAGCTTCTGCGAGGTGTTGGTAAGCTGGCCGTCCTCATCGGCGCGGCGCTGCACAATCACCTCCAGGCGCAGCTTGCCGGTGCTGCGGCGCACCTCGGCGGCCACCCGGGCGAACGGCGTCACCCCGGCCTCACCGACCGCATCCCAGCGCACCAGCTCGCGGTCGGCGCTGATTCGCGGCGAGCGGGTAGTGGCGAGGTAAAACAGCGCCTCCAGCACACTCGTCTTGCCCGCAGCATTCGGCCCGTAGAGCAGGCTGATCCCCGGTGATGTCTGGAGATCGAGCTTCTGGTAATTGCGGAAATCGCGCAGGCTAAGCTGGGAGACGTGCATGGGTAGGTTCCCACTGGAAGGGATCGCCAGCTAGGCCCAATACTTTTCGAATAAGAAGCCCGTCGCCGGGCCGCCCTCACCCCCCAGCCCCCTCTCCCTGAGCGGGAGAGGGGGAGCTAAACGCTTCCTGTTGCGGAATCTCCCCTCTCCCCGTGAGGGAGAGGGGCAGGGGGTGAGGGGGCAAGATTGGCGCTGAGTCCGCTTATTCGGACAGTACTCTAGGCTCCAATCTGGAGGGCGCGTAGCGCACGCAGATCGCCACAGCCGCTACAGAACATCGCCACGCGCAGCTCGCGGAGGAAGCACTCCAGCCCCTCGACCACCGCCTCGGTGCCGCGCTCATTAATCGCATCGGCGAGGGCAGGCTTAGCGGTGCCAGCCATATCGGCACCCAGGGCGATCACCTTAGCCACATCCACCCCGCTGCGGATGCCGCCGGAGCCGATGATCGTGGCATCAGGCAGGGCGGCGCGCACCTCGCGCACGCAGTCAGCCGTCGAGTGGCCCCAGTCGGCGAAGGCTCCGGCCACACGGCGACCCTGCTCACTCGGCTGGCGGAAGCGCTCGACCTCGCTCCAGCTCGTGCCGCCCGCCCCAGCCACATCAATGATCCGCACTCCGCAGGCATAGAGCCGCCGCGCATCAGCCGCGCCAACGCCGTTGCCCACCTCTTTGATGATCACCGGCACCTCAAGCGCCCGACAGACCTGCTCGATCTTGACCAGCAGCCCCTTAAAGTTCGTATTACCCTCAGGCTGCACGGCCTCTTGGAGCGGGTTCATATGCAGGATCAGCGCGTCGGCCTCGATCATCTCCACCGCACGCCGACACTGATCCACGCCATAGCCATAATTCAACTGTACCGCGCCGAGGTTCGCCATCAGGGGGATATGCGGGGCCACCCGCCGCACCTGGTACGTGGATGCCAGTCGCCCGTCGGCAATAGCGGCGCGCTGGGAACCCACACCCATCGCCAGGCCCAGATGTTCAGCCGCCTCGGCCAGGGCCAGGTTGATCCGCTCGGCCACGCTGGCCCCACCCGTCATTGAGCTGATCAGCAGCGGCGCACGCACCGGCTTGCCCAGAAACGTCGTCCGCGTATCAACCTCGGCCAGATCCAGCTCGGGGATGGCCGTATGCGGCAGACGATAGGCGGCAAAGCCCGTAGAAACCCCCTTGGCCGCCACATCCTCGTTCAGCACAATTCGGATATGCTCCGCCTTGCGCCCCTCGGTTGGGCCTGCTTCGGGCATCACGCGCTCCTTGTCGTTATGGTATATCGGGTAACGGGCGGATCATAGCAGCAAAGCAAGGGAGCGTCAAACGCAGGGCATGTGCAAAGTCGTGTGGTCGCCGGACAGCCCTCACCCCCCAGCCCCCTCTCCCCGTGAGGGAGAGGGGCAGGGGGTGAGGGGGCCGGATCTGACTTTGCTCATGCCCTGGCGTCAAACGCCGAACGCCGGAGTACCTAAGTCAGTTCATGGTATACTGAACTCCATATGCGCTCTGCACGGAGGACACGTCATGAGTAGTGAAGAAACTTCCGAGCTCGACCTCGTGGTCGGCTCGATGATCACGGTGCGCCCTGATGAGGATCGCCCCGCATACGATGAGGAGTATGAGTCCGTCTCTGCGGTGCAAGACCAACTGCGCGAGGAGGGGGTCGATGTCGATCTGATCAGTCAGCCCGGCACCGAGGTCTGGGAAGGCGCGCTGGAGAATATGGGGGCGCTTTACCAGCTCTCGCGCCTGGCCACCCGCATCGAACACGAGCAGGATATTGATGATGTGATCGAGGACGGCCCGGTGATCTATGACGACCTCGACCGTGGTGTCACTGATGTCTGGGACGATCTGGTCACGTCGCGCTACCAGCACCTGATCAATCTTCAGGGCATCAACAGCTACTATATGCCCGCCGATTTCGAGGCTCCGATCTGGCTCGCATTTGAGGACGAGAATGGCGAGGAAGATAATGCCTTCTTCGGCTCGTCTGTCCGCCTCCAGAGCGAACTGGCCGAACTGGCCCCACTGCTGATCAAGGCCGGTGTCGCCAGCAATTCCCAGGCGTATCTCTGCCTGGAGATGCTCCGTGTTGCTGCTGCTAAGAGCCTGGAGTTTGGGCTGCCCATTATTGTCTGGTAGCTTCTAGGAGAGGATCGGGGAGGGCTTCGCTCTCCTGTATCCCCTCCCGTCAACATTCGAGCATATGCAGGAACTCCTTCTCTTCGATACGCCGACCCGTCCCGACCGCGATGCCACCCCGCGCTCGCGGCGCTACTATGTCTGGACGGTTGGCTGCCAGATGAATATCTCTGACTCCGAGCGCCTTGAGGCCGCCCTCCAGGGCGTTGGTTATAGTCCGGCCGCTCGCCCCGAGCAGGCCAGCTTTATTGTGCTTAACTCGTGCAGTGTCCGCGCCAGCGCCGAAGAGCGCATGTTTGGAAAGCTCGGCGAGATCGTTGGCCTCAAGCGCGCCTATCCCGATACCTGCGTTGTCCTTTGGGGCTGTATGGTCGGCCCGGACAATCGCTCGATCTTTGAGCGCCAGTTGCCGATGGTTGATCACTTTGTCTCCCCGTCGGCTGTCGATGCGGTCGTCGCCCTCGCCCCTAACGCGGTCTACACCCTCGACGAGCCCGCCTTGCCGGTGCGCGACCAGGAACACCCGCCGGTCTCGGTGCATGTGCCCATCCAGTACGGCTGCAACATGAGCTGTAGCTACTGTGTGATCCCGCAGCGCCGGGGCCGCGAACGCTCGCGGCCCCTTGAGGAGATCGCCGACGAGGTGCGCCGGATTGTCGCCCGTGGTGCCCGCGAGATCGTCCTCCTTGGCCAGATCGTCGACTCCTGGGGCCACGACTTGCCCGGTCGCCCGCAGCTCGCCGACCTGATCACGGCGGTTCACGATACCCCCGGCCTGCTTCGGCTGCGCTTCCTCACCTCGCACCCGGCCTGGATGACCGACCGTTTGATCGAGACGGTCGCCCGCCTGCCGCGCTGTATGCCCGAGGTGAACCTGCCCATTCAGTCTGGCTCCGATACGCTGCTCACGACGATGCGCCGTGGCTACAGCACCGCCCGCTATCGCGACCTGATTGTCCGCATCCGCGCCGCCATACCGCATATCGCCCTCACCACCGATGTGATTGTCGGCCACCCCGGCGAGACGGTCGAGGACTTCGCTCAGACGATGGCCCTTTGTGCGGAGATCCGCTTCGATAAGATCCATATCGCCGCCTTCTCCGCCCGCCCCGGTACCATCGCCGCCGAGCAGGAACTGGATCCGATCCTCGCCGTACCCGAGGCCGAGAAGCAGGAGCGCCGTCTCGCCATGGAGCAACTTCACGAGCAGATTGCCACCGAGCGTAACGCCGCCCACCTTGGCGAAATCGTCGAGGTGCTGGTCGAGAGCGAGTCACGCGGCAAGTGGCGCGGTCGCAGCCCCGGCAATAAGCTCGTCTTCTTCGCCCACCCCGACGACTGGGCCGGTCGTCTGGCTCGTGTCCGAATCACCCAAACCAGCCCCTGGTCGCTCCAGGGCATTGTGCAGCGAACTTAAGTTCCGACACAACCATCGTCACCCTGTCACATCGTCACCCTGTCACCTTGTCATATCGTCATAGAAACCGTCACCTTGTCACAGAAACCGTCACCCTGTCACCCTGTCACCCTGTCACATCGTCACATCGTCACCCTGTCACCCTGTCACAGAAACCGTCACCTTGTCATAGAATAGGAGCTCTCCATTGGCAAAACAAGATGAAAAGATGCGAATGCGGCGCAAGCTTCAGGAGAAGGCCGTCGAATTCGCTGCAATGAACAACTGGGCCGAGGCCCTTGCGTTGAACGAGCAGATCCACGCCCTCGGCGAGGAACCCGATACCTACAACCGCATGGGCAAGGCTCTCATGGAGCTCGGCCAGTATAGTAAGAGCCACGACGCCTATCAGCAGACCCTGCGCCTCTTCCCGACGAACGCTATCGCTCGGAAGAATATTGCCCGCCTCGACGCCCTGCTCGCCCGTGGCTTCGACCATGGCCAGGTGAACCGCTCGCCGCGTCAGCAGGTTGACCTGCGCCTCTTCATCACCGAGACCGGTCGTACCGCGCTCACCACCCTGATCGATGTGCCACGCGGCCCCGCCGTTGACGCCCTCGTCACCGGCGAGAAGATGGATTTCCGCATCCAGGGCAGGACGGTCTATGTGATCGACGCCGACGGCAACGTGGTCGGTCGCCTAGAGCCAAAGCTCGGCCAGCGCCTCGCGGAACTGATCGGCGGCGGCAACCGCTATATCGCCGCCATCGCCCAGACCGACCCGCGCATCGTCCGTCTACTCATTCGCGAGACCTACCAGGATCCCAGTCAGCGCGGGAGGATCTCCTTCCCCGGCAAGCTCGGCGAGGGCGCGATGTACGTCTCTAGCCTGCGCTACGAGGAGTACGAGGACGCGATTGACGATGACGATCAGGGCGATGATACGGACTCGTCCGAGGAGGAGTACAACAGCGGGGACGAGGAGGAGGAGATCGGCCTCGAAGAGATCGATCAGGATATGGCTGACGACGACGATAACCTTGAGGAGTAGACGGCACACCCGTTTGCCTATAATGTCATCTATGGCAGGGGAGCGGCGCAACCGCTCCCCTGCCTGTCTGTACCACCTCTGTCAACCGCGCCACCGGGGGGCTGAAGCGCGACGTCAATCGCCCGCCGGGGAGTGACGTTGCAACGTCCGCACCCTCACCCCCCAGCCCCCTCTCCCTGAGCGGGAGAGGGGGAGTCGGATACGTCCTGCTGCGGAATCTCCCCTCTCTCCGTGAGGGAGAGGGGCTGGGGGTGAGGGCCGGAGGGCGACGTTGCAACAGCTCTCGTCCAAGGGTCTTATTTTGCAGAATCATGACGTGGGCGCGGTATAATAGGCACCATGTTGTCCCGTTCGCCGGAGGCTAGGAGTCTATGTTTACACATGTTGATCACATCGGGTTCGTCGTGGCAGATGTAGATGCAGCCGTCGCCCACTATCGCACAGCGTTCGGCATGGAGGACTGGGAGCGGATCTCGCTGCCCGAACGCCACGCGGATATTGCCGTCGCTCGTCTGGGCGATACCCTGCTGGAACTGATCGCGCCCACCTCGGAGGATGCCAGCTTTGCACGCTTCCTGCGTGAGAAGGGGGCAGGAATCCACCACATTGCCTACCGCGTCGATGACATTGCTGCCGCGATGGCAGATTTACGCGCCCGTGGCGTGCCCCTCATCGACAAGGAGGCTCGGCCCGGCATCCATAACACCCTGGTGGCATTCGTCCACCCCAAGGCCGGTGCGCAGGGTGTCCTGATTGAGCTTGTGCAGCACCAGCACAGTCACGCAGAGGGGAGCGCCCACCAATGACGATTGTCCCGGATGAAAACCAGCTTCTGCTCTGTAGCATGAGCTTAGGCTATACCGCCTACCACGTCTGGTCACTCCAGTCCCGTCGCGAGCGCCGCTACAATATCGCCCGCATCTTTGAGGCGTCGAGCTGCGTAAAGCGCGTGCGCGCCGAGCGGGCCTTCCAGTCCCTCGGCGAGGTTGGCTCCACCGGTGAGAACGTCAGTCGCGCCCTCGACGGCCTTGAGCCACGCGCCGTGGCCACTGGCCCTGTCACCGGCACCAGCCCGCTCTCCCGCGACTTACTCGGTCGTGCCTCGCATGCGCTCGCCGAAGGCCGCGACCTGAACGCAGAGGAGATCGGCGACCTCTATGTCTGTAGCAATTGCGGTGAACTTATAGAAGGGGATCCGCCCGATGTCTGCCCCACATGCGGCACCGTGCGCGAAGGCTTCCTGCCCTTCCGCGCCGCCGAGGCGATGGGCACACTTGGGCCCTACAGCATTGTCAGAAAGATTGAGCAGACCCCCGCAACCCTTCGCGCAATCGTCGATGGTCTCAGTGACGAGCAACTCTCCCTGCGCATCGACGGGCACTCGCTCAAGGAGCTGATCGGCCATCTCACCGATATGGACGTGGTTTTCCGTGAGCGTGCCTGGCTCATCTTAGAGACAGACAACCCACGTCTGTCCAGCGCCCACCCGCCCACTCTGGCCCGCGCCGCCAGCTACAACAACCAGAAGATCGCCAACATCATCGACGCCTTCCAGACAAGTCGCCAGCAGTCGCTCAGCCTACTGCGCGGCCTCACCCCGGCGGCATGGCACCGCACCGGCTACCACATCATCTACGGCACCATCCCCCTCACCCACCAGGGCAACTGGCTGGTCGACCACGAGCGCGGCCACCTGATCCAGATGGCACAGATCCGCCACGACCTGCTCCAGCAGAACGGTGGCACTGGACAGTTGAAACTGCCAGCCAACCTGGTACCTGAGGTTCTTCAGGGAGAATAATGTTCAATGCAAAATGCGAAATGCAAAATGCAAAATGGGACGAGAAACGCCTCTTCATCCTATTCATGCTGCGTTTCAATGCACAATGCACAATGCAAAATGGAGTTAGAAACGCCTAATCTTCCCATCATGCTGCGTGCTGCATGACCGATTCGTACAGCGTACAGTGTGATGAGATAATTAAGGGACGTGGAATTTTTTAATTGTTCCATTACGAGTGATCTGTCACACTGAGAGAAGCGAAGTGTCCCGGCATCCGTATCGCCCTCCGGGACGCTTCGCTCAGCGTGACATGACGATGGGATGGTTAAATATTTCCGCGTCCCTAATACTACAGTTGTAAATATCTTCGCAGAAAGGCTCCCGCCGATCACCCCCCCTAGCCCCCCCGCACGCGGGGGGGGAACCAATGCATTGTTCCCCCCCG
>CAIRFY010000583.1 GCA_903877945.1 uncultured Oscillochloris sp.
CACGTAGACATGGTTCAGACCAGCTTTACAGTGTGGCGGAGACGCGAGGACGCAAGGATGCGATAGCATCGCCTCGTCGCATCCTCGCCTCATCGCCACACTGTAAAGCTGAAACCTGGCAATTGAAACCTTGTCTTACAGCAATCCTCTTGGGGTTGTTGTGTGGAGTCAAGGCTTTAGCCGGATAAGGCCGCCTAAAGGCTCGACTCCTTTTCATAACCAGTTTAGGATTGCTATACATAGATAATTCAGCCCTCCTGGGAGCGCCGGGCGGCCTCGGCCACCCACGCCTCGGCGTCAATCGGCAGGCGCGTGATGCCGATAACCTCGCGCACCCGGTCAGGGCCGACGGCGACGACCTGGGCGAAACTGGTGATACCCGCCTTAGTCAGACGCTGGGCGTAGATCGGGCCGATGCCGTTGATCAGGGTTAGGTCGTCGCCCTTGCCTGCGGGGGCGGCTTTCGGCTTCGCGGCGGCGGGTTGCTCGGCAACAGCCAGGGCGGCGGGGGTGGTGTGGCCGCCGATCAGATGGCTCCAGGTATATGCCACAGGTTCGCTGCGGCCCTTCAGGGCCAGATCGATCACAAAGTCGGCCATCGTCTGCACCACCCAGTCAAAGTAATGCGGGGTGAGCGAGTTCACATCAAAGTCCGGGGCGGGGTTTGTAAAGTCGATGGCGTAGGGCACGCCATCTTTCAGGGCGAACTCCACCGTGTTCATATCGTAGCCCAGGGCGCGGTTGATCTTCAGGGCGCTCTCGATCACGATGCGGCCCTCTTCTTCGGTGAGATAGTGATCATCACGAAAGTAGCGACTAGGCCAGGGCGCATTTGCATCGAACTTAATCGGCATGATCTGCTCTTGGCCGATCACAATACAGCGGACGTACTTTTCCCAGGCGATATACTCCTGGAGCATCATGCACTCCGTACCAGTTTCGTTATAGGCCCGCCACAGCTCCTCAAAGTTGTTGATCTTGTAGACCTGCTTGAAGCCGCCACCCCAGGCCGGCTTGAGGATCGCCGGGAACCCGCCCACGTACTCGACGTGTTCCTTCCAGGGGATGGGGTAGCGCAGGTTGCGCAGCGACTCCTCGACCACGCCATCGATGTACGAGTGTGAGGGTAGGGCAATCGTTCGGGGGTGAGCGATGCCGAGTTTTGTGCAGAGGCTCGCGCCCAAGAACTTATCGTCGGCGCTCCACCAGAAAGGGTTGTTGATCACCCGCGTGCCGGAGAGGGCTGCTGTCTTCAGGTAGGTGCGGTAGTAGGGAATTTCGTGGCTAATGCGATCAATGATTACATCGTAACTGGATACCTCAGCCATATGAGTGCCGCCGAGTTTCACGAACTCGGCGCTGACCCCGGCGTTACGGCGGTTGACCTCTTCGATAAACGCGGGCGGCCACGACCACTCGCGGCCGACGATCACGCCAATTTTCCTGGTGTTCACAGGTACTCCTCTAATGATCTGTCTCGTCGCGGTAGGGATAGGGCCGATTGTACCATACCTCCCATATGTCCAAATGGCGTACCCGGCGCAATCACGGCGCGCTGGCCCGCCTCGAACCCCGCGCCGCTGGCCGCCCCGCGCAGGTGTGCGATCCGCAGCAGGAGGATCGCGCCCTCCTCCAGCAGGGGAATACCCGGCTTCAGGCGGAGATCCAGAAGGCCATACGCTGTTGATACCTACGACCATTTGACGCAAGGAACGCCCCCCCGTATAATCTGCGGCGTCCCTTAGGTAGCGTAGCTCTGACGGCGCAGGCACTGTGGCCGCGTCCCCCCATGCCAAAACCATCTGAATCTCAACCTATATGTGTGTTCAGGCTACCGGATTCGGCGGATCGTCCGCCGCGTCCGGTCGGGCTCTGATGGCATGCCGGTTATGCACGGGGTCGCTCAGTCAGCGCTGCTACTATAGCAATCCTAAATTGGTTATGAAAAGGAGTCGAGCCTTTAGTACTACAGTTGTAAATATCTTCGCAGAAAGGCTCTCGCCGATCACCCCCCCCTAGCCCCCCCGCACGCGGGGGGGAACAACGCATTATCCCCCCCCGCAAGCGGGGGGGAACAACGCATTATCCC
>CAIRFY010000584.1 GCA_903877945.1 uncultured Oscillochloris sp.
AGCCCGCGCAGGCGGGCTTCGTAACCGTAGCCGGGGGCTTCAGCCCCCCGGTGGCGGCGACATTCGCAGAGATGTGGGTAAAGATATGCCGTGAGGGAGAGGGGCAGGGGGTGAGGGTCGGCGGATGACTTTGCCCCAGCCCCAAAGTCGCATACACAAAAGCGCACGACTGGCGGTAGTGTAGTATAATGGTGTGTCCACACACCAACTTTAGCGCACAATATAGCTCTCCAATGAGCATATATCGTACACGTGCCCATCCGTGAAATATCAGCCACTATGAAACATATCACGGGCGAAGGTGGCCTGATCAGCACCATCCGCGCTAAGAGTATCGCCGCCGAACTGGGAATCCAGCCGGGCGATACGCTTGTCTCCGTGGGTGGGCAGCATCTGCGTGACGTGATCGACTACCGCTTCGCCATTGCTGATGAGCGCGTCGAGGTGTTAGTGCGATCTGTGTCTGGTGAGGAGACGATCTACGAGATTGAGAAGGATCCTAACGAGGATCTCGGCGTCGATTTCGACGAGCCGCTCTTTGATCGGCTGCGCACCTGTAACAACAAGTGCCCCTTCTGCTTCCTCACCCAGATGCCCAAGGGTTTCCGCAAAACGCTCTATCTGAAGGATGATGACTATCGTCTCTCCTTCATCTATAATACATTCGTCACCTTCACCAATCTGAGTGAAGACGACTGGTGGCGCATCGGACAGCAGCACCTCTCACCGATGAATATCAGTGTCCACGCCACCGACCCGGCCTGGCGTGCGATCATGCTTGGCCGGCACGATGTACCCGATGTGCGCGAGCAGATCCGCCGCCTCGGCAGCCTCGGCGTCACCGTCCATACCCAGATCGTCGCGTGTCCCCAGGTCAACGACGGTGACGTGCTACGCCAGAGCATCGCCGACTTGGTCGCCCTTTACCCGACCGTTCAGTCAATCGCCGTGGTGCCGGTCGGCCTCACCCGGTATCGTTTCGAGGGTAAGGCTCCCCGATCCATCCGCGCCGCTATCGAGGTACACGAGTCGCCGGACTGGATCGACACCAACTGGGAGCGCCAGCCGTTGTGGGAGGATCGCGGCCCCAACCCCCAACCCCCCGTGCTGCACGACCCGGCCTTGGGCTTCTGCTCGCGCTTGGGCGCGGCCACCGATGTGCCGATGCGCTGCTATGGCGGGGATGAGGCCGCCGCGCTGATCGACCTGATCCTGCCCTTCAGTCAGGCATCTCAGCAAAACCTCGGGATCACCCTGGTCTATCCCAGCGATGAGTTCTACATCCTCGCCGGTCGTGAGATGCCCGCCGCCGACTTTTACGACGACATGCCCCAGTACTCCAACGGCGTCGGCATGGTGCGCGATTTCCTCGACGGCTGGGCGAAGGCCAAGCGTCGCCTGCCGACGCGCATCCCCCAGCCCACCAGCCTGGCCCTGGTCTGTGGCACCCTCGTCGGCCCGATGATGCAGCAGGTCGCCGCCCGGCTGAACAAGATCGACGGCCTAACGGTGAATGTACTCCCAGTGAAGAATCAATTCTTCGGCGAGACGGTCACGGTTAGCGGACTGCTCACCGCCCAGGATGTCATCCCGGCCCTGCGCGGGAGCGGCTGCACCCGGGCCATCCTTCCCAGGGTCATGTTTGATTATCAGGGTACGCGCACAATCGACGAGCAAAGCCTACCGCAGATCGCCGAGGCAGCGGGCTTGCCCGTGGCCCTTGCGGGCGATCCGGCTGAACTCGCCCGCTACGTGCGCGCACTGGCGCAAAAAAAGACGCTCGTATCCATCGACTGATCAGCCATGTCTATACCACATAACCTACGAGCTAAGGGAATACCTATGACTGCCCAGCAGACTCGACTCCAGCAGTACGTCGAGGTGATCCAGCGTGCGAACCAGATCGCCGCCAGCACCGAGCTTGACGCGCTGCTCGACAAAATGCTCGGACTACTCATCAGCGTCACCCAAGCCGAGGCTGGCACTCTCTATCTCTACGACGCGGCCACCCACGAACTGGAGTTCAAGGTCGTACACGGCAGTGCCGCCAGCGCACGGCTCGTGGGGGCGCACATGAATGCCGACCGTGGCGTGGTTGGCATGGCGCTGCGTAGCGCCATGCCACTCTTCGTTGATGATGTCGCCAACGACCCACGTTGGGATCATACCGCTGGTGAAATCGCTGGTATGCGGATACACACGATGTACTGCATCCCTCTGATCCTGCGCGGCCAGCCGATGGGGGTCGTCCAGGTCTTCAACCTGCCCTCAGACACCTGCGATGATGCAGACGAAATGGCACTGGTCGAGTTGCTCTGCTCGCGCCTGGTAACCGAGGTGGAGAAGACCCGCCTGCTTGAGGAGGCCCAGCGGCGCACAAAGCGCCAGCAAGCTCTCGTTGAGATTATCTCCAACCTGACCACCACGCTCGACAGCGACACCCTGCTGAACCGAATCATGACCCATGCGTGCGAGTTGCTGAATGTCGATGCAACCTCGATCTGGCTGCGCGATGCCCAAAATGGCGACCTAGTATTACATCTGGCTACGGGCACGCGGCGCGAGCATATGCACGCCAGCCGCGTGCCCGCCGGTCACGGTATTATTGGGCACGTTGTGGATACCGGCGAGACGGTGGTCGTGAACGATGTGAACACTGACCAGCGATTCTACCGAAACATTGATGCGCAGAGCGGATTTCGGACGCGGGCCATCCTCTGTGTGCCCATGCGTGCGCCCAGGATTACCCTCAGCGGAGAGCGCGGTGAGGTTGAGGAACAGGTCATCGGCGGTGCGCAGGCTCTGAACCCGGTCGGCAACCGATCTTTCTCTGCCGACGATGTCAGCCTGTTTGAGTCGCTGGCCAGCCAGGCCGCGACCGTCATCCGCCTGGCTCGGCTCTACGAAGACACCGACAAGCTTTTCACGCGGATCATCGACGGGATTACCGGGGCGATTGATCTGAAAGATCCCTACACCCGTGGCCATAGCCAGCGGGTCAGCGACTTTTCGGTGGCTATTGCCCAGGAGCTCGGCCTCTCAAGCCAGGATGTCTACCGGATACGTATTGCCAGCAAGCTTCACGATGTGGGCAAGATCCGCGTGCCTGACCGTATCCTCAAGAAGCGCAAGGGTCTCAACGACGCCGAGTTCCGTAAGATGCGCCTGCACCCCACCTACGGCCTGGAGTTTCTGCGCGAGAACGGTCTGCTCGACCTGGAGTTGCTGGAAAACTCGTGGCAGGCGCTCTCACAGCACCACGAGCGCCTCGACGGTCGCGGCTATCCTCTCGGGCTCAAGGGCGATGAGATCACCCTGATCGGTCGTATCGTCGCGGTCGCCGATGTCTTCGATGCGATCACCAGCCACCGACCCTACCGCCCGGCGCGCACTGCCGATCAGGCGATCAATATCCTGCGCTCGGCTGCGGGCACGGAGTTTGACCCGGCATGCGTCGAGGCGCTGTTGCGCGCCCGTGAGCGTGGCACCATTAAGACGCAAGACGAGCGAGGGTGTGCGTAGGGGCGCAAGGCATGTGTCAAAATAGGCACATTCAGCGTGACAGTCTTGCGAGGAGGCGAGGAGGCGAGGAGGCGATACGGAGCGCCTCACCGCGTCATCGTTTCGTCGCAAGACTGTCACGTGCGTTTGAAACATGCCTAAGAGGGGGATCGCAGCGCGCTGCGGTTCCCCTCCGACATCTCTACGCACGTCGGAAATCTTTTACGTTAAGTTGGAGTTTCCGCTCACCGTTCCACTCGTTGACCTCCAGGGTATAGAGTACGTCTATACGCGGGTGACGACGCAGGGCGTCGGCGAGGTGACCGAAGCGAAAGGCGATAGCCTCGTAGGTCGCCCCCCCATCTTTGCGCAGGAACAGCCCCAGGTGCTGTTTGTCGGCCCCACGCGGGCGAGCGTCTACCACGTCCACCCCGAGGCTCATCAGCGTCGGCTGGGGGTTGGCCTGTCCAAATGGCTCCAGCCGCGACAGATCGGCCAGCAGTTCCCAGTTCAGATCGTTGATGCCCACCTCAGCGTCCACCCGCAGGCTCGGCTGGAGCATCTCGTCGGTCAGTTGCTCGGCGGCGATGGCCTGGAGCTGTGCATCGAGTTCGGGGATGTGCTGGTTAGCAATAGTGAATCCCGCCGCCGCCGAGTGGCCGCCGAATCGCTCAAACAGATCCTTGCATCGGGTGAGGGCGTCGATGATACTGAAGCCCGGCACCGAGCGGGCCGACCCGCGTGAGGTCTGCTCGCCGCGCTCGATCAGCAGCACCGGGCGCCCCCACTCCTCCATGAGCTTACCGGCCACCAGGCCCACCACCCCCGCCGGAAAGTCCGGGCCGTCAATCACCACGATCAGCCGCGCAGTGCGCCCGTCGGCCTCGGCCAGAGCCTTGGCCGCCGCATGAACCTGCTTGGTCAGTTCCTGGCGAGTCCGGTTGATCTGGTTCAGTTCCTCGGCCAGGGTCTTCGCCTGCGCGTGGGTGTCAGCCAGCAACAGTTGGTAGGCCCGCTCCGCGCTATCCAGACGACCGGCAGCATTGATCCGTGGGCCGAGCATAAACCCAATCGCCGTCGCGTCAACCTTGCCCAGGTGCAGGCCAGACACCTCGACCAGCGCCTTCACGCCAGGGCGCTGTGTGATGTTCAGCGCCTCCAGCCCGGCCTTCACCAGCACACGGTTCTCGCCGTCCAGCGGCCCCATATCGGTGACGGTGCCGAGGGCCACCATATCAAGCAGGTCGCGCCCGCGCAGCGTCCTCAGCCGTAGGCCGCCCTTCACCAGAGCCTGCACCAGCTTAAAGGCAATGCCCACACCCACCAGTTGCTTGTAGGGATAGGCGCAGCCGGGCTGCTTTGGGTTGATCACCGCCAGGGCGGCGGGCAGTTCAGCCGGTGGATGATGGTGGTCAGTGATGATCACATCCATGCCCAGGGCCGTCGCCTGGGCCACCTCGACCACATTGCCAATCCCGCAGTCCACCGTGATCAGTAGGCGTACTCCGTCCTTGTCCAACTGTTCAATGGCCAGGTTGTTCAGTCCGTAGCCCTCGCGGATGCGATCGGGGATGTAGTGCTTGATCGTGCCGCCCATGTCCGTGATCGCCTGAACAAGCAGCGTCACCGCCGTCACGCCGTCGGTGTCAAAGTCGCCATAGACCGCCATCAACTCGCCCTCGGCAATCGCGTGGGCAATGCGGGCGCTGGCCTCGGGCATGCCCTTCATCAGCAGCGGGTCGTGAAGCCCGCCGCGATAGTCGGCGGCGAGGAAGGCGTTCACCGCATCAGGGTCGCGCAACTGACGTTGGTAGAGCAGCGTTGCCAGCAGCGGACTATGGCCCATGCGGCGGGCAACATCAGGGGGTGCGGCGGGTAGCAGATCCCAGCGCTTACGGCGTGCAGACATCGGGGTTTTCTTCTGGTTATGGCCGGATTCGGTGCGAATGACAACGGGCATGAGAGCCTCCGGGGGAAATCTCAACAGTGGATCGTGAATGACGATGAGAAGTTGATGTTCTCCGCGCTACATATGCACCGAATCACACCGGCAAAGGTTGCAGTGACATCCTCTCAGACCTCACCCCCCAGCCCCCTCTCCCCGTGAGGGAGAGGGGCAGAGGGTGAGGGGGCAAGTTCGAATAGGATTGGTTCTACCCGCGCACAATCAGGCTCTCGCCCGTCATATCCTCGTCGTTGGGCAGGCCCAGCAGATCGAGCAGGGTCGGCGTGATGTCGGCCAGTCGCCCGCCCGTGCGCAGCGATACCTGCCCCTTCTCCAGGCCGAGCCCCTCAGCCGCTACCAGGATACATGGCACCAGGTTGGTGGTGTGCGCCGTGTGTGCGCCGCCGGTCTCCGGGTCGATCATCTGCTCGGCGTTGCCGTGGTCAGCGATGATGATCACCGCCCCGCCCTGGGCCTGGATGGCCGACACCACTTCGCCCATATCGGCGTCAACCGTCTCACACGCCGTGATCACCGCCGGGATCGACCCGGTGTGGCCGACCATGTCGGGGTTGGCGAAGTTCACCACGATCAGGTCGTATTGCCCGCCGTTGATCGCCTCCAGCAGATGATCCTTGACCCCCTCGGCGCTCATCTCGGGCTGGAGGTCGTAGGTGGCGACCTTGGGCGAGGGCACCAGCACGCGATCTTCACCCGCAAACGGCTCTTCGCGCCCGCCGTTGAGGAAGAAGGTCACGTGGGGGTACTTCTCAGTCTCGGCGATGTGGAACTGCCTGAGGCCAGCGGCATCAGCCACGAAGGCCAGGGGGCGGCGCACCGGGCGAGGCTGGAAGGCGATCCGCACCGGCACGCCCTCCTCGTACTGGGTCATCGTCACATAGAAGAGGTTCTGGAGTGGCAGGCCGCGCTGCCAGATCGAGTCGGGCAGCTTCTGGCCCTCCTGCTGCTGCTGCTCGTAGTGCCTCGTAATCAGCGCATCGAGGTCGGGCAGCACAAAGGCGCGGGTCATCTGACGCCCACGGTCGGGGCGGAAGTTAGTAAAAATGATCGCATCGCCGTCCTTGATCGTCGCCACCGGCGCGCCGTCCTTGAGGATCACCGTCGGCAGGACAAACTCGTCGTTGACCTCCTTGGCATACGCCTGCTGGATAGCCTCGCGGGCGCTGGTGGCCGTCTCGCCCTGCGCCGAAACGATGGCGGCATAGGCCCGGCCCGTGCGCTCCCAGCGCTTATCGCGATCCATCGCGTAGTAGCGCCCGCTCACGGTGGCGACCTGGCCCACGCCGATGCGGGTGATCGCTGCCTCCAGGGTATCGAGGAAGCCTAGGGCGCTGCGCGGGAGTACGTCGCGGCCATCCAGAAACAGGTGCAGGTAGACCCGATCCAGACCCTGGCGGCGGGCCATGTCGAGTAAGGCGTGCAGATGATCCTCGTGGGCGTGGACGCCGCCGGGGCCAAACAGGCCCATGATGTGCAGGGCACCGCCGGACTTGGCGTGGTTCACCGCCGACAGCAGCACCGCGTTCTCAAAGAAGTCGCCGTCGGTAATGCTCTTGCTGATCCGAGTCAACTCCTGGTAGACCACAAAGCCCGCGCCGATATTCAGGTGGCCAACCTCCGAGTTACCGATCTGGCCATCGGGCAGGCCGACATCGAGGCCCGAGGCAGCCAGCGTGGTGAAGGGACGCTCGGCCATCCAGCGATCCACATTCGGCGTATTGGCCAAATCTACCGCGTTGCCGGGGCCAGGCTCGGCGAGACCCCAGCCATCCATAATCGCCAGGACAACCGGTCGCGGGCGAGGGATCGTCATAATAGTGTTCCTTAAATAAGGTTTCAAATCGGGCGTTTCCAGCTTGACCGTCTCAACATGGCCCTCACCCCCCAACCCCCTCTCCCTGAGCGGGAGAGGGGGAGTGTTCCGCGCCAGGATGCGATCTACCCCCCTCTCCCCGTGAGGGAGAGGGGCTGGGGGTGAGGGCTACCTACAACCTCTCGCCACTTACATTCCCAGCCCAAACGCCACCAGGCTCATCCGCACAGCGGAGAGCAGGCCAATGGCGGTCACGCCTGCCAGGGGCACGCTAATGAGCAGGAGCGTTATGATTCGGTCGGTGGGGCCAGGGTTCGCGCTGACAAAGCCATGCAAAACCTCCTGGCGGATAGCCTGCATGCCGCCCCAGGCGGCCAGGATGGACATGCCCGCAAAGGCGATGCCCGCGCCCAGGCAGATGATCGACCCAAGGATAGACATCGTACACTCCGATCACAATGACTCCGGGAAGGCATCGGCGGCGGCCAGGGCCGCCCCGATCATCCCGGCCTCGTTCCGTAGCATAGCGGGTACCACCTCAACGCCGACGGTCAGGTGGGAGGCAAACTTTTCGTAGGAGCGGCTGGCCCCGCCACCGAGAATGATCAGGTCGGGCCAGAGCAGGGCGCTCAGGCGGCAGAGATACTCATCGAAGCGTTTAGCCCAGGTACTCCATCTGATCTGCTTGCGCAGACGGACAGCTTCGGACGCCCGGGACTCAGCCTCTTTGCCACGGATCTCAATATGACCAAGCTCCGTGTTTGGCACCAGGCGACCGTCCATAAAAAGGGCGGTGCCCAGGCCCGTGCCAATCGTGATCATCATCACCAGACCGTTGCGCCCACGCCCGGCACCCAGGCGCATCTCCGCGATCCCGGCGGCGTCAGCGTCGTTGAGCAGCAGCACCGGGCTGCCGGTCGCCTCGTGCAACAGTTTGGCCCCATTCGTCCCCACCCAACTCGGCGCGATATTCGCCGCCGTGTGGGCGACCCCGCCCTTGATCACCGCCGGGAAACCGCAGCCAATCGGGCCGTGCCAGCTAAAGTGCTGCACGATCTGAGCGATTGTCATCGCCACAGCCGCCGGTTCCGCGCCCGGCGGCGTATGTAGGCGATGCCGGGGCATCACCAGTTCACCGGAGGCCACGTCCACAATCGTCCCTTTGATCCCCGTTCCGCCAACATCTAGGCCAAGCACCTGCATCGCGAGTACCTCTACTTCGTCCGCACCCGACGCTTGAGATCAGCCACCTTCGGGCGGCGGAAGAGCAGCACATCGACTATACCACGTGGGTAACTGCGCAGGAGGCGCGGCAAATTGCCAGGAGTGCGCTGCCAGAGCAGCAACAACAGCATCGCCGCGATCAGCAGCAGCGCAAAGATCAGCAGGCTAAATTCAGCCTGGGAAACCACCATCAGGTAGCCGAACGCCGCGATTAACAGCAGGGCGTGCGCGACCTGAAGGAATAGCGTGCCCTCGCGCAGTTGGGCCAAAGCCGCGCCATATGCCACGGCATACCAGATCTCAAACATCATTACCACAGAGACCGACCAGGATAACACAGGGGTCGCTCCTTATCGCATACAGAGGCACACGGCCCTATGATAGCATATTCTCTCAGGAGAGACTGATACGCTGACTGTTACACGACTGCAACCCAGAAACATTCCTCCCAGTTCGTGGATGGTGGCTGGTGCTGCTAGATTGTAGAGTGTGGTGTGATCGTGGAGCAGCGTGCGGGTCTTGTCGGTCAGTTCGCGATCCACGTAGAGCCGGGCGCTATAGGCGGCGTGGATGAGGTGGTAGAGCGCGGCCAGAGCCTCGTAGTCGTCCAGGTAGGGTCGTAGGAAGGCGTCGGGCGAGAGTACGTCGTAGACCATCTGGAGCTGGCGGTAGAAGGTGTAGAACGCCTCGCGCCGCTGGCCTTATCGTCCCAGCCACGAGTCAGCGGGAGGTACTGCGGGGCGGTCTCGCGCATCTGGGCGGCGAAGAGGTTGCACAGTACGTCCCCTGCAAGACCGGCGTCCACCCCTGCAAGACCGGCGTCTAACCCTGCAAGACGGGCGTCCACCCCTGCAAGACCGGCGTCCACCCCTGCAAGACCGGCGTCCACCCCTGCAAGACCGGCGTCTAACCCTGCAAGACCGGCGTCTAACCCTGCAAGACCGGCGTCCACCCCTGCAAGACCGGCGTCCACCCCTGCAAGACCGGCGTCCACCCCTGCAAGACCGGCGTCCACCCCTGCAAGACCGGCGTCCACCCCTGCAAGACCGGCGTCCACCCCTGCAAGAC
>CAIRFY010000585.1 GCA_903877945.1 uncultured Oscillochloris sp.
CGGCCCGTAAACGGGCGGGCTAGGTCTACGAAGGCCGCTTCAGCGGCCTTTGCAGGTAATAGCCCGCCCGTTTACGGGCCGGGCACGTGACTTTGCATTAGTCCTGCCGGTGGAACAGCTTGCCTAGCAGCCGGTTGTGCTAACATGTCACGGGGTCTTCTTAGCCACACTCAGCGCCGAGGGGCGGCTCCTGGTCAATCGTTGGGGCAAAGCGATAGAGAGTACCGCCAACGACCTGCTGATCTGCCCCAAGCCACACATTGGCCCGTGGCACGTTGATATTGTAAGCCGCGAGCAGCACTGCTGCCAGGACGGACGGCTCTGCCACATTGTCGGGCGAGCCGATGCACGTAAGCCGATCAGACCGCCGCACGACATCGCCACATCTGGCCTGTGAAAGCTGACGCATAATGATCGCCCCCACCTACGCCGACCTGAAGATCGATCTGGAGCGCGAGGCCAGCGGCGGCTACCGCGTTCGGCTCAGCTTCCGCCTTGACACCAGCGCTGCCGACGAGGATTTCGGTGTTCGATCACCCACGCCCGTTGTCTTTGATCTGGAGGCGCTACGCGCTGCGAGTTTCAACCCGCAAAAGTATGGGCAGATGCTCACCGCTGCGCTGTTGGCCGACGAGTCCGTCTGCCGTGGCTTCACCGCTGCCCACGCCCACGCCCGCGCTCACAGCATCCCGCTGCGTCTGCGTTTGGCCCTCGACCCCGAGGATGCCGTGTTGCATGGGCTACGCTGGGAGTGGCTTCACGATCCAGACGATAGCGCACTGCTGGCGCTCAGTGAACGTGTCCTGCTGTCGCGCTACCTGCTCGGCGGCACCGGCGAGCCGATCTCCGTGCCTGAGGGCCGCGATCTGCGCGCCCTGGTTGTGATCGCCAACCCATCCAACCTCTCCCGCTTCAACCTGGCTCCGCTCGATGTGGGCGCGGAGCAGCAGCGAATCGTCGCCGCGCTTGGCAGCATCCAACCCACCCTGCTCGTCAGCGGCACCGCCATTACGCCAACCCTGGCCAACCTACTCAGCGCCCTGCACGACGGCTACGAAATCCTGATCATCGTCGCCCACGGCAGCTTCCAGAGCGATACGCCCTACCTCTGGCTGGAGCAAGCCGACGGCAGCGCCGATAAGATTGCAGGCAGCCTGCTGAGCGAACGCCTGAAGCACGCCCAGCAGCGCCCGCACTTGGTGATCCTAGCTGCCTGCGAGGGCGCAGGCCGCGACGACGGCACGGAGCCGCTCGCCGCCCTCGGCCCGCGCCTCGTGTCCACCGGGATACCCGCCGTCGTCGCCATGCAGGGCACGATCAGCATCGCCGCCGTGAGCGCCCTGCTGCCGACGTTGCTCGCCGAGTTGCGCCGAGACGGCTGCATTGACCAGGCGATGGCCGCCGCTCGTCGCGCCGCCGAGCGTGAACACGCCGATTGGTGGCGACCAACCCTCACCATGCGCGTGCGCGACGGGCGGCTGTGGCACGGCACGCTGCCCGCGCACTCGCCCCGCGAGGGCGTCAATCCCTTCATCGCCGGAAGAGTCATCACGCCGAATCAGTTCTGTGGACGGCAGGAACAGATTAGGATCATTAGGGAGTGTATTGGTGGAGATTTACCCCAGTGTGTCTCAATCGTCGGCTTCCGGCGTAGTGGCAGAAGTTCGCTGCTACGTTATGTGCACGAGCGCATTCATAGCTTCTGTCCACCTGAGAAGCAACCCCTCGTGATATCGCTTAGCCTGTCTGATCAGCGCTTTCATACACCGGATGGCCTGACCGAGGGGTTGAGGCGTGGTATTGCCGAGGCTATCGATAGCCCACCTTGGACACGGGAAGACAATAGCGACTCTTGGATTGTTGATGCTGGCCTCCAAAAACTGCACAACAACGACCGACGTTTGATTGTACTGATCGATGAGTTCGATCAGATTAGCGCACGGTTAGCCGTATTTGAGGGCTGGGGCGGCGATTGGCGCCGGAGGGCCGAGGTGCGGGGTTACTTCACACTAGTGATCGCCACTGTGCGTCCCATTCATGAAATCTGCAAGGAATCCGAATCGCTTTCTCTCTTCGGCAGTATGTTTACTATTATCCAGCTTGGCGCGCTAGAATTGGGCGAGTGGCAAACCCTCGTGCGCAGAAACTTCGGAGTCCATGTAAGTGATGGCGACATGACACTATTGGACGATCTTGCTGGCGGGTTGCCCTTCTACACCCAACTCGCAGCACAGTTGCTCTGGCGATACAATGATCCCACCCGCACCCGTGCAGAATTTGCACTTCAGGCGAAGCAGCACTTTGACAAATTGTGGCGCGACCTGAGTGACACTGAGCGTAATGTGTTAAGTCGTGTCGCTAAGTCGTCTGGCTTGACTACGCCTACTACCCAATTCCAGGCAGAGCTACAACGCTATGGTTTACTGCGGAAGGACGGTCGGCTGTTTAGTAGTGCTCTTGTAAACTATCTTAGAGAACAGTGACAAGCTAGCACGTAGTAATTAAAAACCGTTGGATGACAACTAAGTTTACAATCCCTTCATTCACTATGGAAGAGGTACAACATATGAAACATATAAGTAGTAACCCCTTTATTGTAGATCATCCTGTTCCGCCAGAGTATTTCCATGGGCGACGTGACCAGTTCTTGAGCATCAAAGATCGCATCGGCGGTATCGCCTCGCAGTGCATCTCAATTGTTGGCTTTCGGCGCAGCGGTAAAAGCTCGCTACTGCGCTACGTGCAAGAGCGCATTGGAGAGTTCTGTCCGCCCGAGCAGCAACCTCTGGTGATTACACTCATTTTGTCCGACCGACGCTTCCATACCCCAGAGGGCATCACTGAAGGGCTACGACAAGGCATTGAGCAGGCCATTGGCAGCCCGCCTTGGCGACGAGAAGACAACAGCGACCCCTGGACGGTTGACGATGGACTCCAGGCGTTACGCGACTGTGGCCGCCGCCTAATTGTATTGATCGATGAATTTGATGAGATCGGGGCGAGGCTAGCGGCCTTCGAGGGCTGGGGCGGCGACTGGCGCGAGAAGGCTGGGGTGCAGGGCTACTTTGCCTTGGTACTGACCACCCTGCACCCGATCGATGCAATCTATCAGGAGCTTGGCCTGACTTCACCCTTCGGCAATATCTTTACCACGATTGAGCTTGGCGCGTTAACGACAGGCGAGTGGCAATTCCTGGTGCGCGATGGCTTTACGGGCAGCGGCGTCGATCTGCGCGAGGCCGACCTCGTGCTGCTGGACGAACTGGCGGGCGGACTGCCCTTCTACGTCCAGCTCGCGGCGCAACTGCTCTGGCGGCACGGCGACCACCCGCGCACCTGCGCCGAATTTACGCTCCAGGCCGAGCCATTCTTTGCCAAACTGTGGCGCGACCTGAGCGAGCAGGAGCGCCACGCCCTGCGCCACGCCGCCGGGCTGCCCAGACTCGCCGCCCCTGTCGCCAACATCCGCGAACGACTCCAGCGCCACGGGATACTGCGCAGCGACGGGCGGCTGTTCAGCAGCGCCCTGGCTGAGTGGCTCAAAGATGGACAGAAAGCATGAACCACGTCACGTATCGCCGCACCACCGTCGCTCGCGTCCCCCCTCGCCCGCCGCAGCGGGAGAGGGGGACAGGGGGTGAGGGCCTTCCCGCCCGGACACGGGGGCAACCATGACCCAATTCCTCCGCGAAACCTGGGAACTCTGGTACTGGGCGCTCTTCCGCCCCTCGCTGCTGCAACAGCGTATGAATGCGTGGGCACCGCAAGCGGAGAAAGATGGTAAGCGGGCGGATACGGCGTACAACGACATTCTGCTTTTTCGCACCAACGCTCGCTTCCTATCCCAGTTTGCTCTGCTGACCCTACTGCTCTGCACCCCACTGATCATTCCAGTTGCGACAACTGGCGAAGTGCGGGACTGGCTCTTTGTGCTGAGCGCGCTGTTGACCGCCTATGGTGTAAGTGTATGGTTTCTTCCCTTGGGCGTCCATACACCGCTGCTCTTTGCGCCGGTGTATGTGTTTCAGCGCGTCATTCTGCGCCTGTCGTTAGACAAAGCGTCTGCCATACTACCACCTCTGCCCCAGTTGGCGCTCGGTATCGGGAGCTACACCCTTGGACTTGTGCTTACTTCATTGTTCGGCTACTGGCTCTGGCAGCGCCAGCAACTCTGGGCGGGACGCATCGTCCTCGTTGCTGGCTCAGTGATCAGTGTTGCTGGCGGAAGTTGGCTGGCGACCCAGAGTTGGGTTCTCGCCGCATGGCTGAGCGGTTTGAGTGGGTTCTTTTTGTTTTTGACGATAGGTGATGAGCCACGAAATAATGATCCTGAGCGAGCGGTCGGCGGGGCGGTCGGCGGGGCGGTCGGCGTATCACTCTTACCGCTCCTACCGCTACTGCTGGCTGCCTGGTTGGTGGGATTTTGTTTCGCCCCGCTACGCTGGCGTTGGACGGGGCTGCTGGTTGCAGGAATCTTTATCGTTTTAACCTTTGAACAGCAGGGCTGGTGGGCACTGGTCGCAGGGGTAGCCGCGCTGGTTGGTTACTATCGGTTCCTGCCATTCTACCCGCTTTCTGCACTCCTCTGCCTCCGTCAGAATATCCGGCTGCCCCGTACCGCGCTGCCGCTGCTGCGCCGCCTGCCACCTTTCGGCGATGAAATCCTCTGGCTCCCGTTACTGGGGCATAGCCGTATCCTGGCCGCCGCCTTCCGTGAAGATGCCAATACCACATTAGCAACACTCCAGCAGATGCGTGCATTGCCCTACCCTGGCTACCGGCGAGCTGAGCGTCGTGCGTTGCCGCAGATCGTCGCCGACCAACTGGCCCAGGCCCAGCATATCGAAAGCCTGATCGCTACATCCCAGGCGAATCACCCACTGCTACCCCCATTAGTGCCCGCGTTCTATCAGTTTGATCAGGCCGGGCAGCGACAGGATCTCGCCGCCGCACCAGGAAAGACGGACGAGATTGCAACCGTGCTGCCCCGTTTCTTGGCGCTTGCCGAGGATGTCGGGCGTGCCTGCGAGATGGACAACCCGGCCATGGCCGAGCTTGGCATGGAGCGATGCCTAGACAACCTGCGCACCTTGCAGGGGCAGCTACCTGGATTTGGCCTGCGCGCCAAGCACATCGAGCGCTGGAAACCGGCGTTTGCCCAGTGGGAAGTCGTCCTCCAGCATGCCATCGAGTGCCAGCGCACGCTCTCGCAGGGCGAACTGCTCAACCCTTTCCAGACCGGCAACCCGTTGCGGCCCGAGCGCAAAGAGCTTTTCAAAGGCCGCACGCAGTTCGTCGGCGACGTGCTGCGCTACATCTACGACGCCAGTCGCCCGACGTTGGTGCTGCACGGCCCGCGCCGCTGCGGCAAAAGCTCGTTCCTGCTAAACCTGCCGCACCTGCTGCCCAGCGACGTACTGCCGGTCTACTACAGCCTGCAAGCCCCGGCGGCCACCGCCAGCCCCGGCGACTTCTGCTATGGCATGGTGCGGGCGCTGGGCCGCGACCTACGCGGCCAGGGGGTTGTCGCGCCAGAGGCGCAGCGGGCCAGCTTTCAGCACAACCCCTACGGCACGCTGGAGGACTGGCTTGACGCGGTCAAACCCCGGCTCGGCACCCGCTCGGTGCTGCTCTGCTTCGACGAATTTGAGAAGCTGGGCGAGGCAATCGCGCATGGCCGGGTGAGCATGGCCGTTTTCGACCAACTGCGCGACCTGATCCAGCACAGCAACCTCTCGTTTCTCTTCTGCGGCGTGCAGACCTTGAGCGAGCTCGGGCCGAACTGGAGCAGCTACTTCATCAGCGTGCAGCCCATGGAGATGACCTACCTGGAGCCGGATGCGGCCCGCGAGCTGCTCACGAACCCCGACCTCGCCTTTGATCTACGTTATGCGGAGGGGATTGTCGAGCAGGTGGTCACGATCACCCGCTGCCAGCCCTACCTGCTCCAACTGATCGGTGAACACATGGTACGCCAGGCCAACCGCAACCAGACCCGCCTGCTCACCCAGCCATTGCTTGATGCGGCCCTCGACGCGGCGCTCACCGCAGGCGAACCCTACTTCACCAACCTGTGGAGCGAGTACACCGGCACCACCCCCGACGAGGTGCGCGCCGGGCAATCCCTGCTGCACGCCGTCGCCCACGGGCAGGCTCCGCCACCCACCGACACCCCAGGGGCGCGAGCGGCCCTGCGTCGGCTGGTGCGCTACCACGTCATCGAGCAGGCAGGCAGCAGCCACCGCTGCGAGGTGCCCTTTGTAGCGCGCTGGGTGCGCGAGCGGGCTGTGATTGAAGAAGTGTAATCCTGCTATAACTCACTCGCCCACATAGATCGGGTTCCCAAACAGCCACGGTTTGCCGCCCCAGTAGCCCTCCAGCCGGTAGACGCCCGCCTCGGCGATGCTCTGGCGGATGCGCCGCACCCCGCTGGTGAGTACTTCACCGTTGGCGATCAGGCGAATGTAGGCGTCAGCGCCCACGTCCGCCTCGATCAGCAGAGGCCCGCCCGCCAGGGATACCGAGTCGCCTACATCGTAGCGCTCGGCCCCGCGCCGGGCCGTGAATACGATTGCGGGAGCGTCGCCGTCGAGGCGGTTCACAAAGTAGCTCCGCCCGTCTGCCAGGGCCGCGTACACCTGATTGGTCGCGGTCGCGGCGTCGTGGCTCAGGGGCGCGCTCATCAGCAGGTAGTTTGTCAGCGTGCCGAAGAGCCAGCGATAAGGAAAGACCTCGACCTCGCCCCACGGCGCACGCTGCTTAAAGGCGTGGGCGTCCACCCCGCCCACGCCAAAAGTACGTCGCCCGGCCATGTTCAGCCGATCCCACCAGGCCAGGGTGGCCGGGCTCGGACCGCTGATGCCGAGCCGTGGCAGCACGAAGTTCAGTTCCTTGTTGTACGCCGTCAGATGCTCGCCCCAGTCGCTCATCAGGTTCCACAGCTCAAGGCCAACCACGCAACCCTC
>CAIRFY010000586.1 GCA_903877945.1 uncultured Oscillochloris sp.
AGGTTCGCGGATACTTTACAGTTTGTCGCCGGGCAGCCCTCACCCCCAGCCCCTCTCCCTGTGAGGGAGAGGGGGCTGGGGGGGGGTGAGGGTCATACGAGACTGTCATGTAAAATTGGGCATTCTGAAACCATGTCTAGGGAAAGAAATGTTTTATGGGAGAAAGTCGTGAGCGCCCTACCAGATAGTGACGAGAAGGCTACCTACGTCGAGCGGATGTTCGCACGGATCGCCCCCGGCTATGATCGGGTCAACCGTGTGATGACCTTCGGCCTTGACCAGGGCTGGCGGCGGCGGATGGTGACGATGATCGCGCCACCAGTGGGTGGGGACGCCCTGGACGTTGGTACGGGTACGGGCGATTTTTTGCCTGAACTGGCTGGCTGGCTGCGCGACGGGCGGGCGGTGGGGGTGGACTTTACTCTGCCGATGATGGTGGCCGGCCTACCGAAGATCGACGCCTTGGCGAACGCAGGCCGAGCGGCCTTTGTGGGTGGCGATGCTCTGCATTTGCCCTTTCCCGACGGTAGCTTTGATGCGATCACCACCGGGTTTATGTTGCGCAATGTCACCGATATTGGCCAGGCTCTCGGCGAGATGTACCGGGTGGCTCGTCCGGGCGCGATGATGGCATGTCTGGAGGTGGCTCGCCCGCGCAGCGCCCTGCTGCGCCTGGGCCACCGGATCTACTTCGAGGGCGTGGTGCCCTGGATCGGCCAGCTTCTCGGCGGCGACCGGCGGGCCTATACGTATCTACCGCAGTCGGCGCGGAATTTCCCTCCGCCCGAGCGGCTGGCTGAGTTGATGCGTGCGGCAGGCTGGGCGCATGTGCGCTACGAGCTTGTCGGCCTGGGCGCGGCGGCTATCCACACTGGGGCGAAGGTGTAAGACATCATGCGCTACGATGACGAGCAGCGACGTCGGCCTGAAAATATTATGCAGCAGCGGCTGCGCAAGTCTCGCGGCGAGGAGATCGGCGAGGAGATCGACGACGACCGCTACGATGATGACGACGACGGTGGTGTCCCGCGCACCTTTGGGCGGGTCAGCGCCTCTCCTCGGTTTTCCCGTGATCTGCGCGGCGGCGGCGGGTGCGCTCCCGCCACGCTCTTCCTGGCGTTCGGTGCGCTGCTCTGCCTGCTTGTCGTCGTTTTCTACGTGAACCAGACGGCCAAGGGCTTCGGTAGTTTCTTTGGTGGGGTGCCGAGTCTGGCTACCATTATCCAGACGCCGACCCCGGTGATCAGGAGCGGCGCGGCGGTGATCCAGCGCATCCAGCAGCTTAGCCGCCTGGAAACGGCGTCGTACACGGTCGAGCAGGTGATCGATGTGCGTCAGGGACAGGGTAATCCGGTGTTCGATTTTTTCGCGGGCGACAACCTGCTCCTGATTGCCCACGGCACGGTGGTTGCGGGGGTAGATCTGAATAAACTTGATGCGGGTGCCGTGACGATCTCGCCCGATGGCCGCACAATCACCCTGCGCGTGCCGCCCGTCCAGATCTTTGACTCGCACCTCGATAGCAGTAAGACGCGAGTCTATAGCCGGGATCAGCGCATTCTTGCACCTGAGAACAAGGATCTGGAAACACAAGCACGTATTGAGGCCGAGCGACAAATCCTCCAGGCTGCCTGCGAGGACGGGGTGATGAGCCGGGCCACTGACGAGGCAACAAAGTCGCTGCGCCAGTTCCTCAGCCTGCTCGACTACAATACGGTTGATGTGATCGCCAGCACACCAGCCGCCTGTGTGGCGCCCGCTGGTGGGTCACAAGCGACGCTAACGCCATAGAGATCTCTGTCACCATTTATCCCCTCTCACATGGCCACGTAGCGATTGAGGAATAGCGCACATGGCCTTTTCCCACACGGTTCTGGTTGCCGGTCTCGGAAGTCGGATTGAAGAATTTCTTGGGTCGGTACTCACCGACCATGGCTACACGATCCGCACCGCCATCGGCCCCGAGGCAGTCTTCGCGTCTCTGAACGAGTGGTTCGACCTCGTTCTGGTTGATCTGCCATCCGAAGATGAGTTGGGCTATCTGCGTCCCCTGCGCAATCGGTGCGCCTGTGCGATGATTGTGATCGGCCCGCCGCGCAACGGTAAGCTGCTGGTGGCCTCGCTAGAGCAGGGTGCCGACGACTATGTGCAGCGGCCATATCGCATCGATGAACTCATGGCCCGCATGCGCGCCCAGATGCGCCGGACTCCGCACACCCGCCCGCCTAGCAATGAGCGGTAACCCGCTCACCCCTGGCGCGCCACTCCTGTCACCACATTCATCAGGTAGCTGACTCGTACCGCGTCCCCCGGCCTCGCTCCGGTGTAGATGCTCTCGGCCCCTACCCGCGTCCGCCGGATCTGCTCTCCCTCCCCGCTGTGTATGTACACGAGGTCGTAGAAGATTGTGCCGTGGATGTCCACGGTCTGGATGGCCTGGATGGTCGCCTCGCGGCTGCCGGACATAATCATGGGCTTTGTTCCTTCGCTCGATCATACTCATATGTGTGGTTGAAATTGTCAGCGAATCTGGCAATTTCAATCACACATATGAACATGCACGTCACACCGGCCCGGCGACGGCCAGGACGTATACTTCAGTGGAGAGGTACTTCTGGGCGGCGGCGATCACCTGCTCGTGGTCAATGGCAGCGATGATTGCCGGGTAGCGGGCGATGTAGTCGGAGCCGAGCCCGTGACGCTCAATGCCGAGCAGACTGCCGGCGATGCCGTCACTGGTCTCCAGGCCGATCACCAGGCTGCCGGTGAGGTAGGCGTGGGCGTCGTCAAGCTCCTCGTCGGTCGGCCCATCCTGACGAAATAGGTCGATCTCCTCAAGAATGGCCTCAATGGCGGGTTCGACATTCTCGGGACTTACACCGGCGGCAGCCATCCACGGCCCGGCACCCAGGTCGGCCTCAATGTCGCTGTAGCAGTAGTAGGCCATGCCCTGCTCCTCACGCACCTGCTCGCCTAGCCGTCCGCCCATCCCGATCTGGCCGAGGATCATGTTGGCAACCATGGCCGCGTAGTAGTCTGGCGCAGCCCGGCGTAGCCCGTGAACGCCCCAGATCAGGTCGGCTTGCACCTTACCGGGCATCGGGATGTCGCGGCGCTGAATGCCGGTGAGGGGCGGCGCGTCAGGGATGTACACGGCCTCGGGCGCATCCGTGATCTGCCAACCGGCGAAGCGGCGCTCAAGCTCGGCGACCACCGCCAGCGGATCGATGTCACCCACCACGGCGATGCTGGTCAGGGCGGGATGGTAGCGCCGGTGGAAGCGGGCCAGGTCGTCGCGGGTGATCGCCGCGACACTATCCAGGGTGCCGCCCGATGGTTGGCTAAAAGGGTGACTGGCTGGGTAGAGCATGGCCTGCGCGGCGATACTGGCGCGGTAGCCGGTGTCCTGCTCGCTCTCGCGCAGGCCGCTGAGAAACTGGCTGCGCAGCCGCTCAACCTCGACCGCCGGGAAGGTGGGCCGGATGAGCATATCGGCCAGTACCTCCAGGATGAGCGGCAGATCCTCAGAGAGAGCCTTGCCCGCGAACCCGCTGGCCTGGACGCCGCCTCCGGCGCTGACGCTACAGCCACGGCCCTCGGTTTCGGCCACGATCTGTTGAAAGCTGCGCTCGCCTGCCCCACGGATCAGGGCCGCGCCGGTGAACACGGCTAGTCCGCCCTGCTCGACCGGCTCCATGGCCGCGCCGACGCGGATCTCGCCACGCACGCTCACTGTGGGCGCGCCGGGGTTGCGGCGGATGAGGGCGACCATCCCGTTCGGGAGGACGTGACGCAAAGTTGTGCCAGGTTCTATTGATGACATAGATTTTTCTGCACCTCTATGGTTAAAATCGCCAGCTTTGCTGGCGATTTTAACCATAGAGATGATCACTATCGGCTACGCGGATTCATCCGGTACGAAGTACCCCACCGTGCGTCGGTGTGAGGTCAAGTAGGTCTGTGCGACCCGGCGCACGTCCTCCGCCGACACTGAGGCCAGTTCGTCGAGCAGGGTGTCAACGCGCCGGTAGCTGTCCAGCGCCTCCCACATGCCGAGTTGCATGGCCTGGTTGGTCACGCTCTCGCCGCTGTAGGCCACCTGGGCGCGCATCTGCTTGCGGGTGCGGGCCAGCTCAGACTCCGCGATGCCGTCCTGCTGGATCTTCGTCACCTCCGCAATCAGGGCGGCCTCGACAGCGGCGGGGTCTACACCTTCGCTGGCGGTAGCCCCCAGTTCAAAGAGGTAGGGGTCGCGGCTAGGGGTGACACCGCTCCACGCCGAGGCGGCCAACCCACTCTCCACGAGGGCCGGGTAGAGCCGGGCACTGCGGTTGGTCTGGGTGCCGCCGCCCATAAAGGTGAGCGACTTAGCCCCGCTAAGGGCCGAGTCAAGGATGGCCAGCGGCGCGAAGTCGGGGCTGCGGCAGTCGGGGGCCAGGTAGCCGATCTGCACGTAGGCGGCTGGCCCTGGGCGGCGCACGATCACCCGGCGCTCGGCCTGCGGCGTGGGTTCGGCGGTGGGAGCCTGCGGCAGGGGCGGGCCAGCCGGGAGATCGGCAAAGGCCGCCTCGGCCTGGCGCAGCATCGCGTCGGCGTTGAAGTCGCCTACCAGCACCAGCACCGCGTTGTTCGGCATGTAGAAGGTCTGGTAGTGATCGTACAGGTCGGCGCGAGTCATCGCTTCCAAATCGGCGCGGTAGCCGATTACCGGGTGGCGGTAGGGGTGCCGAGTGAAGGCGGCATCCTTCACCGCCTCGTCAAGCCAGGTCTCTGGCTCGTTAGCGTAGCCCTCCAGTTCTGAGATGATCACCGTGCGCTCGCTCTCGACCTCCTCCTCCGCAAAGAGCGCGTTCACCATGCGGTCGGACTCGATCTGCAAACCGAGGGCGATTCGGTCGGCGGGCAGAGTCTCGTAGTAGGCGGTGTAGTCGATCCAGGTGAAGCCGTTGAAGACGCCGCCGTTACGGGCGACCAGGCGGTCGAGGTGTCCGGCGGGGATCTGCGGCGTGCCCTTGAAGAGCATATGCTCAACCCAATGGCTGATCCCGGTGCGCCCAGATGCCTCGTTGCGTGAGCCGACGCGGTACCAGATCCAGCTCGTGGCGACCGGCGCGCCGTGGGCTTCCTTCAGCAGCACCAGCATACCGTTGGGCAGGGTGTGGGCAATGACGCTGTCGCTCATAGCGTTCCTGTGCGTGAAAGTTATGCGCCATAGATGCGCAGTCTTCACGTAAATAACATGTGATTTTATGCTGCCACGGGCGGCAAGACCCGCTCGGCAACAAACTTTTTGACAAACTTCACCACCTGGCCGGGGCGTTCACGCTGGGGCAAGTGGCCGCAGCCGACCAAGGTGAGCAGGGCTGGCGCGGGCAGATTGTCGCGGAAAAACTCAAAGGAGCCAGCGGGAAGAAAGCGGTCAGTCTGGCCCCAGATGAGGCCCGAGGGTACGCTGATACCGGCCAAATCCTCAGGGCTGAGAAAGTCGTCCTCGCTGGCGGCGGCGACAAAGTGAGTCACCGAGTCGCGCAGAAAGAGCGTCTGGAAGCCACGCTGGCCGAGATAGAGGGCGAGCAGCAGGGGCGTAAGGCCGAACATCTGACGAAAGACCCGCCGGACTGCGCGCAGGTCGGGCACGGCAACGGTCTGGATGAAGGGTTCCCAGGAAGGACGCCCGGCGAGCCTGGCCCCGCCGGGATCAATTACCACCATACCGCAGATGCTGGCGGGACTCTCGATGGCCAGGCGGGCCGCGATCCAGCCACCAAGCGAGTTGCCGATCAGTAAGGCCGGGCGTCCGATTACCTGCGCGATCAGGGCGCGCACCACGCCTACGTGTTCGTTGATACGCGCATAGCGCCGACCCTGGGGGTAGCCGCTCAGCCCAAAACCTGGCAGATCGATCACATAGACCGGGCCAATCTTGGCGAGGCCATGCAGCACAAAGGCCCAGGTGAGGGCGCTGTCGGCGATGCCGTGGATCAGGATGATCGGCAGTTCCGGGTCGCTGCCGGGGGCACCATCGAGCCGGTAGAAGTGAACAGGGATACCCAGAAGTGTGCGTTCCTCCTCGGCGACCCCGGTGCGCAGCAGCAGATGGCGCGTGATCCCGTTCACCATCGGGATCAGGGCGGAGGAGAGCGGGTCAAGGAAAGGAGTAAGTTGATGTTTCATAATATGTTATGTAGGGGCGCAGGAGGTATACCATCGGGGGCGCAGGACACTGC
>CAIRFY010000587.1 GCA_903877945.1 uncultured Oscillochloris sp.
ATGGGCCGACCGGGAGCCGATCTGTCGTTCTCCTCTGGTGCCTCGGCGCTGCGGCGCGAGCGGATCGGCCTGCGGCACAGCACATTTCCGGCGGGTAAGGCGAACGAGTGGCGAGACGAAAACCGTTGTTGTCGTTGTTGTCGTTGTGGTTGTTGTGGTTGCGCGCCCCGCACCGGGCATTGGTTCGATCAGCTCCGCTCTACGATGGCGTCCGACGATGCCCCGCCGGTACGCTTCATCCAGTCGCCCAGCAGCGCACCCACCGCGCTTACTTCGCGTGAGACATGCTCATACTGGCGCATGGTAAGAAGATTCAGATCGTGGGCTAGCCGTAGGTAGAGCCGCACCTGCTCTAGCTTGGTATCGGCCTGCACCAGCAGATCGCGTCGGCTGCGGGTCTTGCGGGCCTGGACGATCAGTTCGTTAAAGTCGAAGGCCGCCTGCTGAGTGCGCAACGCCAGGGCGTAGCGATGCTCACGCGGGTACTTGAGCGTGGCCGGCACCAGCCAGCGCAGGAGGTCGTAGGTCTTGGGGAAAATCGGCGCTTCATTCATGGCTTGGCTGGTGAGGTGAACACCGCCTGACGCAGCATACGGTTGCGCAGCCGGTAGGTGTTGCCGTGGGCGGCGTGGGCGCACCAGCTCTGGATGCGCTCGCCGATCTTCTCACGGCTGATTTCGCCAGCAGTGAAGGCCCGCTGCATGGCCCGCAGGCGCCGCCCGAAGCGTACTACACCCTCGCGCTTGAGCCGACGATGACTGCCATAGTGACGAAATCCGAGGAACGGCACCCCGCTCGCGGTTGGGTAGACCTGACATTTGTGCGCGTGCAGATGCAGGCGCAGCCGCTCGGCGGCGAAGGCCCGTAGCTCGGTGTGCCACGCATGCAGCGTAGGCTTGTCATCGCTGAAGAGTAGGAAGTCGTCGGCGTAGCGCAGGTAGGCCCGACATTTCAATGTGCGCTTGACGAACTGATCAAGCTCATTCAGGTAGATATTCGCCCAGAACTGACTGGTCAGGTTGCCAATCGGCAGACCTTGCGGGCGCAGGGGCGCAAAGAGATCATCGCCGGGGAGCCATCGCGGTTCGCGCTCGCTGTCGAGTACGCCCACACCGCTGGCGATAATCGTTGTGCAGAGCCACATCACCTGCCGGTCGGCCAGGGTGTGCGCCAGGATGTTCTCCAAAATCGCGTGGTCGATGGTCGGAAAAAACTTGGCTACGTCGCATTGCAGTACATAGCGATACTGACGCACCCACTGGGTACAGCGGTCGAGGGCGCGGTGGGTGCCCTTGCCCACCCGACAAGCGTACGAGTCGTGGATGAAGCGCCGCTCAAAGATCGGCTCGATCACCCGCACGAGGGCGTGGTGAATAACCCGGTCGCAGAACGGTGCGGCGCTGATCTTGCGCCGCTTCGGCTCGTGGATGTAGAAGTTGCGGTACGCGCCGGGTCGGTAGCTGTGGCTCTGGAGCGCGCTCTGGAGTCGAAATAGCTCATCCTCAACCCGCTGGCTGAAGGCCACCACCGCGCTGCGCCCGCGCTTGGCCCGCCGCGCAGCCACAAAGGCCGCGTGCAGGTTCGCGAAGTCGTAGATCTCTGGGTAGAGGTTGCGGTAGGTGTGCATAAAAAATCGCGATTCGCGCCGTAGGCGCTCACCCTGATCTCTGTTGAAACTCTTTACACATCCCCAGGACACGAGGACATAAAGTCAAAATGACATTAAGACGATTCCGAGGAGAACAAACGGGCGAGACGAAAACCGTAGA
>CAIRFY010000588.1 GCA_903877945.1 uncultured Oscillochloris sp.
CGCTGCTCGACGCGGGGCGAATTGAGCAGATCGTGGATCTGCCGCAGGGGATTTGGCCGGATGCCAACGTCGATTGTGCGATCACCGTGCTGACCCGCGATAGTGATGAGACACGCCGCGCCGCACATCGGCCCGAGGCGCGGATTATGGGCCTGCGTGATGATCTGGCTAAGCTCACCCGTGGTGAATGGCAGGAACTACTGCGGCAAGATCAGGGGCGCTGGATGGCGGACCCGAAGGCCGAGATCAACATCCGCTACGACGCACTGCTCCAGCGGATTGAGGATGCGTGTCGGGTAGGGAATAATGGCGGGACGAAGGTGCTGCGCCTGGGGGATGTAACGGAGAGTACGCAGGCGATCATTCCCTACCATACAAAAGCGCAATCATATGGCAACCCATATATCCGCCCCAAAGTCCTGGTACCACCAAACGACCCGCTTTGGAAACCGCTTCTCGATGGCAGTGGCTTTGTGGGCCGATACGAGCTGCGCATTGGCGCGGAGCAACCATACATCAAGTATGGTGACTGGCTGTATCGCGCTTATGATCCTCGCTTCTTCGACTCATCCAAGATTCTGTTCATCCGCCTGAGGAATCGGGCGCTAAAACGGCGGTTATTGGCGACGTATGATGACACAGGACTCTACAACCGGCATAACTTCAGCAACGTCATCGCCCGCGACGGCTCAGGATACGACCTGAAGTATATTTTGGCCTTGTTTAATTCATCGCTACTCAATTACTGGTATGCACGCCAGTTTCCCGATGTGGAAGTCGCAATTGATGGCACGCGCAAACTCCCCATCTTCCCCGCCGACACCGCGACCCAGGCCGAGATCATCGCCCTGGTAGACGCCATGCTGGCGGAACATGTCACATTGAACCGGCTGCGCGAGCAGGAATACCGGATCATTCGGCGAGCGACGGGCGGCGACGTGATCGAACTGCCCTACGACCGTTTGCTGGCGGAGCTAGAGGCCAGCAACAGCGAGGTCGTGGCCTACAGAATCTCGGACGCGCTCTATCAGGGCATCCTTTCCATCCCCGCCGAAGCCGACCAAACCGAGACCGTCAGCAGCAACATCTTCGTGACGCCCAAACACCCCACCAGCGTGGTGCTGCGGCGCAACAAACTCTGGCTGACAGTGCCAGACGAAGATGTACGCGACTACCTGGTGAACTACCTACGTCGCCCGCGCTGGCGTGGCAAAGCGTGGGCAGATGTGGCGGAGGAGGCGCGCATCCCCGTGCGTCGCGAGGACAGGGCCGCATTCAGCGCACTAGTGCAAGCGCGACGGGCGGAGATTGTAGCGGGGCTGGATCGGATCGATCAGCTCGACCGAGCGATTGATCAGCGGGTGCTGACTCTCTACGGAATCAGCGACCCCGCCGAACAGGCGCGGATCATGGGAAGCGCCCCGGCTGATGATGATAACGGCGGAGAGGATCACGTGGGGGATGATTCACAGAAGGCTGAGTAGCACATCCGCAGCCCACGAGCGACGGACGCTGGCTGAGCGTGTCGAAGCCAGCACGTGAACCAG
>CAIRFY010000589.1 GCA_903877945.1 uncultured Oscillochloris sp.
ATTGGTTGGTTCCCCCCCGCAAGCGGGGGGGGACAATGCATTGGTTGGTTCCCCCCCGCTTGCGGGGGGGCTAGGGGGGGTGATCGGCGAGAGCCTTTCTGCGAAGATATTTACAACTGTAGTATTATCGGCTATCGGCTATCGGCTATCAGAGGCTCCTATGCTGCCCACCCTTTTCGAGATCGGTGGCTGGCCCGTGCCCACCCACGGCTTCTTTGTGCTGCTGGGTGTGGTTGTGGCTACCTTGATCTTCTTCGTCGAGGCCCGCCGACGTAGGATGCTCGACGAGCGGATGCTGGGGATCGTGGCTGGCACGCTGTTCTGCGGGGCGATTGGGGCGAAGCTGAGTACCTTCTGGGTCTACCTGAGCGCCGCGCCGGATCCGAGTCTGCTGGGGGTGCTGATCGACGGCGGCAAGAGCATCCTCGGCGGGTTGGCCGGGGCTTACCTGGGCGCGCACCTCTCGAAGCGACTGCTAGGCTACCGCGAACCTACCGGCGACCTATTCGCGCCCGCCGTGGCCCTGGGCATGGCCGTGGGCCGGGTGGGCTGCCTGCTCACTGAGCAGATCGGCACGCCCACCGACATGCCTTGGGGCGTGGTACTCTCCGCCGATCTGGCGGCGCGCATTCCGAACTGCCCCTCCTGCGCCCCTGGCGTGCGTCTGCACCCGTCCTTTGTCTACGAGATCATCTTCCACCTGATCATGTTCGGCCTGATCTGGTGGTGGCTGCGCCCACGTGTGTTTGTCAAGGGCGAGTTGTTCAAGATCTACCTGATTGCCTACGCCGTATTCCGCTTCCTGGTGGAGTTTGTACGCGGCAACGAGGTGGTCTGGGAGGGGCTGACCCGCTCGCAGATCTTCCTCATCCCGTCCACGATCCTGCTTGCGCTGTACTTCCTTCGCCAGTTCTGGCGCGGAGCCTACCGGCTGCCGGTATCAGTCGAGGAGCGAGGTATCCTATAATCGATTCTCCACCTGCCAGATAAAAATTTAGCCGTATCGTGTCCTGTTTCGCGTAGCAACGCGCACACCGGAGGTTTCGCATGCGTCAGCAGATGATCGTCGTCCTGCTCACCGCGCTTTTCGCAGGGTGCGGGGCATTCACCCTTGTGCCCGCTACCGCGACCGCGTCGGCCACGCCAACTGCGACATCCACCTTTGCGCCCGCCACGGCAACGGCACGTGCGCTCCAGCAGCAGATCAATGCTGTCTTGTTTGAGGCGACCATTGTCATGGCTACCATCTATGCCCTATCACGTTCAGATGCCCCTCGTCAGCAGGTAGGACAAGATTCAGATCGGCTTTATCGTTTGGCGAGGACGCGAGGACGCGAGGACGCGAGGACGCGAGGGTTGTGCAACATCGCTGGCGACTGATGTCGTGTACGCAGGGCCGGTGGGAGTGGTTCCGGCGTCGGCGCAGGCCAACGCCCGGCGCGCCGCGCCCCCCGGCGCGGCTTCAGTCGCAGATGGGGGCACCAGCCCTGCGAGGGTCGCAGTGTTGTCCAGGAACACGTAACCGTGAGTGGTACAATGTGCCCCATTGCCCCGGCGACGGAACACCAATTAAGGCATGTTTCAATCTAGCGTGACAGTTCAGCGCCGAGGCGATGAGGCGATGACTCGATACGAGCGCCTCATCGCCTCGGCGCATCATCGCACGACTGTCACGCTGAATGTGCCCATTTTGAAACATGCCTAAGAACTTGAGAGTAATATTATGAATAGTTGGAATCCCTTTTATGGCCCAAACGCTGGTTATCTGATCGAGCTGTACGAG
>CAIRFY010000590.1 GCA_903877945.1 uncultured Oscillochloris sp.
CCCCATGGTCGGTATGGCCGACCGCGCTCGCGATAAGGCCGGCACCTACTCGCAAGGGATGCGCCAGCGCCTCGCTATCGCCGCCGCCCTGCTGCCCACACCCGAGCTGATCATCCTTGACGAGCCGACCAACGGCCTCGACCCGGCGGGCACGGTCGAGATCCGCGACCTGATCCGCGAACTCGCCGCCGATGGGCGCACCATCCTTCTGTGCAGTCATTTGCTGCACGAGGTGGAGCAACTCTGCGGGCGAGTGGCGATCCTCAAGGAGGGTCGTCTGATTGCCCAGGGCGCGGTGAACGAGTTGCTGTGCCGCGACTCGGGCATCCGCCTGCACGTTGAGGGCGACCAGGATCGGGCGATCACGCTACTGCGGGCGTTGCCCTGGGTGAGCGGGGTTGTGGTCGAGGGCGATCTGCTGCTGGTGAATGCGCCAGCCACACGTGTGGCCGAACTGAACGCCTATCTGACCCGCAACGAGGTGGCGGTGGCCGAGATCGGTGCCCGCGAGCGATCCCTGGAGTCCTTCTTTCTTGAGGTGACCGGTGATCACTGATCTGCGCAACCTGATCGCCGCCGAGTGGCTCAAGCTCAGCCGTCGCCCCCTGAGTTGGGTGCTGCTGGGCGTCTTCCTCGGGCTTATGCTGCTCTACCTGGCCACCTGGGCGCTGGTTGTCATGCTCCATACGGGCGCACTGATCGGCGGCAACACCCGTTTCGAGGTTCTCAGCCCAGCGCAGATCGTCGAACTTCAGCGGCAACTCAGCGTTCCCGGTATTTTTGGTGCCGTACTCGGCCAGGTGAATAGCACGGGCGGAATCTGCGCGATCATCCTGGCCGCCGGGTTTCTCGGCAGTGACTACACCTGGGGCACCCTGCGTGTCCTCCTCACCCGCGCACCCCATCGTGGAGCCTACCTATTGGCCAAGCTGATCACGCTACAGATCGGCATCCTGGTTACGATCCTGATCGCTCTGCTGATCGGAGCGCTGTTCGCCCTGGTCTGTTCCTCTACACTTGGCCTCCCCTCACATCTTCGCCCCGGCGATCTGCTGGCCCTGCCCGTCGGTGTGCTGCGCTCACTGTATATTATTCTGCCTTACGTGATGCTGACCTTGGCCAGCGCCGCTTTCGGGCGCTCGGCCCTCGCTGGTGTTGGCGGTGGTCTGATCTTCCTGGCCCTAGATGTCAGCGCCGGGTCGCTCAACACCATCGGCGTGGTGAGTCCGCTGGTGCGCTGGCTGGTGAACCTGCTGCTCCAGCCTAACATCAACACCCTCGTGGTACTCAACAGCCAGCTTTTTGGACTCGACCAATCAGTGCTGCTGAGCAGTCTTGACCTGGGCTTACTGCCGTCGCCACTTCACGCCACCCTCGTCATCGCGGCCTACTCTGGGTTCTTCTTCTGGGGAGCCTATCGCCTGCTGCTGCGTCGGGATGTGGTGGGCGCGTATTAAGGGGAAGTTTCAGGGATGACTTTGCCCTCCCTGAAACTTCCCCTTCCTATCCTTACATAAGACAAGGTTCAGAACAGCTTTACAGTTTGCAGTGAATGTAGCACCACCGCAGGCGGGAAGCCCGCGCTACCAACTGTCACGCTGAAACCTGGCACCTGAGACCTTGTCTAAGGGATGGTTCAATCCAGCTTGACAGTTCAGCGATGAAACGATGACGCGGTGAGGCGTTCCGTATCGCCTCATCGCCTCATCGCCTCATCGCCTCATCGCAAGACTATAAAGCTGAATGTACCCATTTTGAAACATGCCTAAGGGAAACATGATGGAAAGCACCATAGCACGAGATAAACTCGCCCTCGATCATGATCTGCACACGCTTCAGCAGCAGAAACAGATCTGGGAGATCCTGCCGGTAACGCAGAAGATCGACCTGCTGCGCGAAACTCGCCACCTGCTCGGCGTCCACGCCGACGAGTGGGTGCGTCTCTGTGTGGAGGCCAAGGGGATCGACCCGAACTCACCCTGGGTTGGTGAGGAGTGGGTCACTGGGCCGTGGGCAATCGCGGAGGTGATCAATGGCTATATTGAGACGCTGCACGCTATTGCGCAGGGTACCCTGCCGAAGCTCAACAAGGTGCATACTCGACCAGACGGCCAGGTGATTGCCCAGGTCTTCCCGTGTACGATCTATGATCGCCTGCTGCTGAACGGGATCACTGCCGAGGTCTGGATGCAGCCAGGAGTGACGGCGGAGAACCTGCCCAACGAGATGGCCTCACTCTATCGCGAGGCTGCGCCCGAGGGCGTGGTGGTGCTGGTGCTGGGGGCCGGCAACGTCAGCAGCATCCCGCCGCTCGATGTGATCTACCACATGATCGTGCGCGGCCACGTGGTGATGCTGAAGATGAACCCCGTGAA